>JAJFKD010000081.1 GCA_021773405.1 Porticoccus sp. | reverse complement strand
ATATATTAGGGTTCGGTCAGCTTGTTTTTGATAGCGATCATGACTCAAATAAGTTCAACTTAATTTCAGATATTCTGGACAAGATAAACAATGTAAACGATATCTATGGTTCTCCCAAAGAATTCTTTGCGCATTCAAACTACGCTTACCTTTCGGCTGAACGTAAAGCTGAGTTAGATAAAATCTACCAATCAATGAAACATGAAGCACAATCTAAAAGGGTTAGGATCACAACGTTTTCGGATTCAATTGTATTTTCCTGTCCTGCTGACTCAGACGGTCTGACCAATTTTAGGTATTTTTTGATCAAGCTATTGGTTCATACTAGCTCGTTTAAGCTGTTACTCCGAGGTGGTATTACCTGTGGGAATTTGGTCCACACAGAACAAATGATATTTGGGCCGGCTATGAATAATGCCTATCATCTTGAAAGCAAGGTCGCGAAGCAACCTCGAATAGCCATAGATGAGCAATTTGAAAAATTTATTTCTGAGCATAGCGGTGATTCAGCTGCCACCCTAATTAAAAAAGAAATTATTCGGGACAAAGCTGACGCAGTCGCGTACTTTGATAGCCTATGCTTGGCCACAAACAAAGTAGCGCAAAACATGTGCGGAGCAAATGCACATGAGATATTGCTGAACGAAAAAGCTACTATTGAGCATCTACTAAGCGAAGCTCCAGAAGATCCGAATATTCGTTCCAAGCTTAAATGGTATGCTAATTATTTTAACGGGTTTCTTGAGCGAAATCTTGAGGTAGAGGTAGTGGTCTCTCACATTCAAGGCATGCCTTTGGAAACCATTGGCATACCAGTTTCGGATCTTAAAGTTGAAATCGCCTAACAAAGCGCTGTTGTCGGACAAACATTCCGCTACGCTCCATGTTTGCCCCAAAGCCGGGCGTTATGATTTTTGTTTGGCTCCGTAGCTAGTAACTATAAGGGTGATAGGCCAAAAATCTGGTAAAATAAACACTCCTCAATAATCGTGTTGATTGTGCTGGGGTTACCTAAGACTAGGGACTATATATTTTGACCAATAATGATATTTTGCGCCGTATACGTTACACCTTTGATTTAAAAGACAGAAACATGGTTGAGATCTTCGCTTTGGCAGATTTCAATGCAACCAGAGAGCAAGTTTCCGCTTGGCTAAAAAAAGAGGAAGACGAAGACTTTCTCAAGCTGAGTAGCACAGAGTTAGCTTTGTTTCTTAATGGCTTTATTAATTTAAAGCGTGGCAAGCGCGATGGCCCACAACCAACGCCAGAGAAACATTTGAATAATAATATGGTTTTCCAGAAGCTACGAATTGCTCTAAATTTAAAAGCTGAAGATATTTTAGATATTCTTAAATTGGTAGACTTCCGTTTAAGTAAACATGAATTAAGTGCGTTATTCCGTAAGCCAGGCAATAAAAATTACCGAGAATGTAAAGATCAAATTCTCCGAAATTTTTTATTCGGCATTCAACACAAATTACGACCAGAATCTAACAGTTCAGAACCACAGCAATCGTATTACAATAAAAGTATTTAAAGAGAATTAAAGGGGCCTGAGCCCTTTTTTATGATTGCTCTTCCCCTATAACACAATAAAGGGGACCGTATTGAATCGTAATGATTAACCTTTGATACAAACAAATACATCTATAGTGATATACCGTTTTCGGCTGTCCAGGTGTTGTCATGCCTTTATACAGCGAGATGTGCTGAAGCGCCTATGCTGGCAGTTATATACGCGCTGCGACTAAGAGATAAAAGATACCACTATGAATATCAAACAAGAACTACAAAACCTTAATAATAAATTAGACAAATCTAGCCGCAAGTTAGCCGCCGCTAAAAAGCGTGACGACCAAGCCATTGTGCTTCAATCTCAAACTGAAATAGAAGCATTAACCAAAGCAATCGCTAGCGCAAAAAAACGAAATGATCGCGAGTTAAGTGTCAAAGGCAACAGTATTAAAGCCTTGGCCTTCAACCGTGAATTAACTAAAGAAGAGCAAGCCAATATGGGCAAGCTGAAAAAGTCTGTGCGAGGCTTGGTCGTGGTGCATCCTCTAACAGCAATTGGTCGTGAATTAACGATAGAGAAAGTGACGGGGTTTTCCCCCAAGAAATTTTAGCCATTAAAGGGGCCAGAGCCGGGGTGCATTGATTTAATAACTGGGTAAAATACAGCTTCTTACAAAACCACTCTAACCTGCACCCTCTTCGCTATATACTCACAACCCTACAACCACTCAATTTAAGTAGAAATTATGTTTGAAAATATAGCTCCCGCTCTGTTTATCTTTTCTGCGCTATTTATAAGTAGCTTGATTATTGGACATGCCTTAAAGAAATTTGGCTCTCATTTCGATACATCCTCATCCGAGGTATTTCGTCTGTTATCCAATTCCCAGAAAGCCATTTTGATTTTTATCGGGGTGGTATTAGCCCTCTCTAAATTGGGTTTCAATGTATCGGCATTAGTCGCCGGGTTAGGGTTAACAGGGTTTGCATTAGGCTTTGCACTGAAAGATGCCATCTCTAATTTAGTGGCAGGCATGATGATTGTGATTTACAAACCTATTGAGCTTGGAAATGTTATTGAGATTTCAGGTACAAAAGGGGAAGTGGTTAATATTAATCTTCGCTATATCACCATCAAGTCGGACAGTATTATCCACCTGATCCCGAACTCATTGTTTTTAAGTAATAAGCTTTCAATTATTAATGGAAAGGTCACAATAACGCTTCCCGACGACAGTGCTTCAGGCAAGGAATATCAATGATTATTTGTGGTGTTGAACTATCGGCCAACGATGCTGTTATTTGTTTGCTTGATTTAGACAAGAAACAATTTAACTTACCCGATTGCAGAGTACGAAAACTATCATTACCAAAGGATCACACCCGGGAAGATCTTCAGAAGTTTCAATTTGCCTTTGCCAAATTAATGACTGATTATCGAGTCGACAAGGTTGCTATTAAAGAGCGTATGACAAAGGGGAAATTCTCTGGCGGCGCTATCAGTTTTAAGCTGGAGTCTGCTATTCAACTTATTGAGGGTATTGATGTTGATTTACTTTCTTCTGCACAGATTAAATCTGCACTGTCGGATAACCCTCTCCCCGTATCATTTTCAGATACAGGGCTAAAGGTATTTCAAGAGGCCGCATTTAAAACGGCCTATGCGGCACACCAATTGAACTAAACACAAGGAAATAAATTTTTTATCCCAGTTATTTAATTTTTTAACTGCTGTTTAGTATCCACCTTGTTCAAGGTTACCCACGAACTCACACTAGCCACCAAATAAGGCACGCAATAGGTGAATGCTATTTTCAAATAGTTAGTTTCGCCCCCTGATAGCAACACATCTCCCTGGTTAATCAGATTCAATATTGATCCGACCACCAGGGCTATGATGAGGAAATGCCGTTGTAAGAAGAATGTCATTACACGGCCTCTACTTATGCCGCTAATGACAGCGTTGGTCCAAACACTTCGTAGTGAAGCTGTTCTTCTTTAACACCACGCTCCAGCAAGAGTTCACGCAATGCGACCATAAAGGGAAATGGACCACAGAAGTAATAGTCTGCATTGTTGTTGCTACCATTAGTGAGGAATTTATCCATAGCTGCTTGATCAAGAAATCCCTGATGGTCACCACTATCATCATCCATATAAGCGGTAAAGTAACCAAACTCATGTGATGCCTGAAGGTCTTTTATATCCTGCTGCAAGCTGTGCTTTTCTTTACTTTGAGCGCAGTGAATAAAGGTCGTCGATATTTCCGACTGCTTTTGCAGTTGGTCTTTCAGCATACTCATCATAGGAGTAATACCAACACCGGCACTAACCAGAACCACATCGCGCTGAGGCTCTTTCGGCAGGATGAAGTCACCTGCTGGTGCTGAAATCATCAAGCTATCGCCTACATTCAATTGGTTATGAAGATGATTGCTGACCATGCCTTCTGGTTTACCCGGCTCTGCCTTAACAGTAATCCGGTAATAAGCCTGCCCCGGACGATCTGACAATGAGTACTGACGAATTTCCTGGTAAGGGTGACCGGGAATATCGAGTTTGACGCCCACATACTGCCCTGCTTTGAACAGAGCCAAACCGCTGCCATCCGCCGGGACTAAGTAGAAAGATTTGATTTCATCGGTTTCTGGCACAATTTTATCAATGGTAAAACGACGAAAATCTCTCCAACCACCTTTTTGGTTGGCATTTTCCTGATAGATGTTTTCTTCGTGATTAATAAATACTTCGGCCAATGATCCGTAGGCTTCTCCCCAGGATTGAATCAAGCTATGGGTCAAAGGAAGACCTAGCTCTTGTGACAATGCCAACAGCAACGCCTCACCCACCAAGGGGTAATGTTCGGGAAGAATATTTAAGCTGGCATGTTTGTGAGCGATGCGATTTACCATCGGCATCAGTTGCTCGGGGTGTTCCGCTAGGTTGGCGTAGGCGAAAATAGCACCGGCCAATGCCTTCGCTTGATTACCATTACGTTGATTTGCCAGGTTGAACAAATTTTTCAGTTCGGGGTTACGCTCAAACAAAATGCTATAGAAGGTAGTTGTAATTTCTTCACCTTTCTCCTCAAGAACGGGAACACTTTGCTTCAATACGGATAATACTTCTGGGCTTAACATGGCCACATCTCCTTATTATTAATTCTTTTTTCTGACATTAGGCTATTGATATGAGAAAGCTGATATACAAGCCTACATATCCACACTTATACATATATATAATATATATCTTTATAATGATGCGTATAATATGTATCTTTGTATGGACTGTCTACCCATTCAACAAAATAACCTGTCATAAAATGCTGGCGAGTTAATTTGATGAAATACCCTGGTAAAAACTATGCAGCTAACTAAACATACAGATTTTGCTCTTAGGAGCCTGATGTATCTGGCAGCACTACCCGAAGGACAACTGGCTACCATTACGGAAATTGCCGAGCAGTTTAATATTCCAAGAAACCATTTGATGAAGGTGGTTCATCAGCTAGGGAAGTTAGGTTATGTCACAACCCTTAGGGGCCCCAAAGGGGGGATTTGCCTAAAAAAAGATCCTTCTGACATTCTGTTATCAACCCTGGTAAAGGATTTTGAGGTACGCCTGGATCCTATAAATTGTGATACGCCACCCTGCCCGATGAACGGTGGCTGTGAACTTAAACATGCCATGCTGAAAGCACAGCAAGCATTTTTAAATGCCTTGGATAACTATACCGTTGCCAGTTTGGTCAAAAACCCAGGTAAATTGGTTGATGTCGTTCTTATTGAATAACGTTGCTAAAAAAGAAATAAAAATTATTGAGAAAACTTATTTAGAATAACTTATTTATTTAGAAAACTCTGCTTTGTCCAAATAACCACTCCAGGCAAACCAATAGGCTAAATGCCCAGGCAATCTAGCTAAACCATAACCATCTGGGCCTAACAATGCAGCCTCTGTTACCTGCCAGGTTTGGCCATCATGTTTTACTGTATTCAAATCTTTTTCCACGCGTTCAAACTTTTTACCCGCGGACCGGTAAGCACGAACTGTTCTGCTCTCTGCATCACCAATTAAAACAACATCGATTACACCCACACGGTCATTTATCACTTTTCCGCCTTGAAATGTTTTCAGTGGCCAAGCTTTTTCTGCACCGGTAATACGTAGGCCAAACACTTTATCTTTTGGGTTAAGGCGTTTGTCATTTGTTAGTGCAGGGAACATTAAGTCGGGGCTATTAAAATAGCGCCCATACGCTTTATCGGGACGATAATCCCGAATGTATCCTGTATCAGCAGAGAGCACTTTTGTTTTCGGGTACTGCTTTCTCCACTGCCCCCAAGTTGTCGTTACCACAGGAAGTATTTTTAGTTGAATACCCGATCCTGTTAGCTCACCAACGACTGGGCGACCTGTAAACTGATTCCATAGCGAATGGGTTTGTTGGTCGTACATCAATTTGTTTGAACGATATAAAAAACCGGACGAACCAAAAACAAAGGGCTTTTCTCGACCGTCAATGCGGCCATCAAATAAAATACCAGAGCCACAAAGAGTGCAATAGGCTAACGAGACAGGAACACCTCCAACAACATCGTTGAACATTTCGTGCCAATCCATAATTCGGTAGGGATAAGCGCGAACATCTCCATTAATTTCAACGCCAAAAATAAGATCAGAATTATTGAGGTATTTTGCTTCTTTAGCTCTAACAAATGAGGGATTGGTTAACGCAGGAATACCATCCTTTTGTACACCACCCCAGACAATTTCTTCCATTCGGATTTCATGATCAACACCGGGATAAACAAACACTCTAAATTCGAGGTCAATGTTGGCAAACAATTGTGATTCAAATGTAGTAAAACCTTTGAATGGCTTTACTTCGGGGTGGGCTTGCAACCACAGCATCCAGTCAGACCAGTCTTTACCGCGGTTTTCCCCTGTTAACGTTGTCAGTAATTCAGCTATATGACCTCGACTATCACCTGCAAACCGCATGACTTTTATTAGCCCTGCCACTACGTCTGGGTTATTGCGCTCACGTAACCAATTGAGTGCTTTATCCTGTGATTTTTTGGATTTTGAAAATAATAACTGGAGTTGTTTGGCCACTTGTTCGTTTTCAGTGCTCTTTTCGGCACTATTTTCAGCAATCGTTTTTACAGTGCTATTTTGCGTATTTTCCTGGTCACTATGGGCCACACTAATGTAACTGCAGAGTGGTAACAAAAAGAAAACAACACACACCTGTATAAAGTTTTTTATCACTGATGTTTTCATTAATTAAAACTCTAATAATTTTTTAATCCATCTCATGTGGAATTAGAGTAATTAATAAGAAATAGTTCAGGATTGATTTATTGGGAGTGAAAAGAACTAAAAAAAGGTACTTAAGAAAATTAAGCGATAACGACCAGCAAAAGAAAAAAATTTAATTAATGATTATCCACCTGTCATGTTCATTAATCTGACAACTTGTGGCTTGTCATCATCATAAAAATAATGGCGCTCTGGTTTTATATTCATTGCTTCTACAATCGTATTTTTTAACTTCTCCATGTCACCAGGGTAACGGCGTATCACTGCCTTGAGGTCAACAGAATGTTCATTGCCCAAACAAAGCAATAACCTACCTTCACTGGTGACACGAACCCGATTACAGGTATCACAAAAGTTGTGGCTATTTGGCGAGATAAAACCAATACGAATATTGCTATCAGCCGCTTTTTCGCTCGTTATGCGATAGTACCGTGAAGGACCAGCACTGGTTTCAGTACTGGGGACCAGGGAGTAGGCAGTTTCTATAACGTCCCTGATTTCTTCACTGGTGACCATAGTCCCTTGCCTGTCTCGACAACCTACATCACCCATGGGCATTTCTTCGATAAAACTAATATCCAACCCTTTTTCCAGAGCAAACTCTACCAGCGGAATAATTTCGTCGTCATTTTTTCCACGAACAATGACGCTGTTAAGTTTAATTCTTTTTATACCAGCCGCTTGTGCTGCTTCAATTCCTTTTAACACCCTCTCCAGTTTTCCTGTACGGGTAATGGCTTCGAATCGTTCGGGGCATAAAGAATCGATGCTGATATTAATTCGGGAAACACCCGCATCAGCTAACTGTGATGACATTTGTTCAAGCTGAGAACCATTGGTCGTTAACAACAGATCATCAAGGCCATCAAGTTCTCCAAGATTACTGATAAGGGTCTGTATATTTTTTCGTACCAGGGGCTCACCACCCGTGAGGCGGATTTTATTCACCCCCAACTCAACAAAGGCCTGACTTAAAAATGTCATTTCTTCCAGAGTCAATAATTGTTGACGAGGCAAAAAGGTCATGTCTTCCGACATGCAGTAGATGCAACGGAAGTCGCAACGGTCTGTCACCGACAACCGGAGGTAATTAACAGTCCGCCCAAATTTATCGGTTAGCGGTGATAATTTTGGTGATAACCCTGATGGTAGTTCTGCTTTCGACACATCAACCCTTATACGCTTAATACTTGTTCATTATTCATAGAGTAAAAATAGCACTTGTTGAATAACAACTGTCGCTATTCTACTCACCTCTTATCATTAAATACCAGTTTAAATATCAAGCCTGTAGATTCGTTGATCAAGGTCAAGTGCACCCCTCTAAAGAGCTGATACCTTACATAAAAAGGAATAAAAATCCTTTTAAAACAGTGTGTTACCACCAAAGTGGCAATTAACCTACCACCAAAGTGGCAGCTCACATGATGTACATTGTATTGGGGAATACACACATGAAAATTGCTGTTAAAAAAAGACCAAAATATAAATTATTAGCTGCGGCGATCTCTACCGCGGTTTTTGGTTTCTCTGGTCATGCGCTTGCTGAAGAACAAGTTACCCTAAAAGATGCTATTACCGATGGTAAGCTCGATTTTAGTGTCCGTTACCGTTTTGAAAATGTAGATGATGATGGCCGCCCAGAAGAGGCCCATGCCTCGACTGTTCGTGCTCGCATTGGCTATACCACAAAAACCTTTAGTGATTTCCAGGTCGGCATTGAATTAGATCACGTGGAAGCACTAGGTGGTGATAATTATGATGATCTCCATGGTGATACCACAGACCACGCTGTTGTCGCTGACCCAGAAGGTACTGAAGTTAACCAAGCCTGGATTTCCTATAGTGGAATTGATGACACAACCATTAAAGTGGGGCGTCAACGTATTAACCTGGATAACCAGCGCTTTATCGGCGGTGTTGGCTGGCGCCAAAATGAACAAACCTACGATGGCGTCACGGTTGTTAACACGTCCCTGGAAGACACCACTATTGTTTACGCCCATGTAAGCAACGTAAACCGGATCTTTGGACCAAATAGCGGCCGAGCGGGTACACCTGCTGCTGACGCGAACCTGGATGCGGATGCTAACATTTTGAATGTGAACTATAAGGGTTTGGGTATTGGTACTCTTTCAGCTTATGCCTACTTGCTCGATGTAGATGATCACCCCGTAAATCATACTCTGTCAGATGCTCTATCAACTAAAACATTTGGTGCACGCTTAACTGGTTCGCAAGGCGAAGAAACCAAATTTCTGTATACAGCAGAATTTGCTCGCCAGTCTGACTACAAAAACAATCCTGCCAGTTTTGATGCCAATTACTATAACCTTGAGGGTGGGGTTAAATTCAAAGGTATCACTGCCAAACTGGGCTTAGAAGTTCTCGAAGCTGACGATGACAAGGGAATAGCCTTTTCTACACCGCTGGCTACCCTGCACAAGTTTCAAGGCTTTGCTGATAAATTTCTGAGTACTCCAGGTACAGGTATTGAAGATACTTATGCCTCTATTTTCACAAAAATATTTGGTGCCAAAGTAGGTATTATTTACCACGACTTTGAAGCAGATGAAGGTAGTGCAGACTACGGCGATGAAATTGATTTGGTCATTGCTAAACAAGTACATAAAAATGTACACGTATTGTTGAAATACGCTAACTACAATGCTGATGATTTTGGTACTGATACTCAAAAAGCTTGGTTACAAGTACTTATGAAGTTCTAAATCTCCCAAAAAATGGCCTGTCGCCCCCAAAGGCCAATATTTTTTGCCCGGCACCGAAACATTTATTAATGAACAATACATTATTAAATGCTAGTTACCGGGCTTTTTTGTACCACTTTTTTATAACAATATTTTGTCGATAAAAATATTTAAGACGACCATGCCCGATTAGAAAATACATCGTCCAACTCAGGTTGGCAGACATGATTTGAATAATTACTTAGGGTTTTTACTGCAATCGCCAAAATAATTTCTAACACCTGGCGCTCAGAATAACCTGCACTAATAAAACCCTCCACGTCAGACTTAGTAGGAACACCGCGGGTACTTAGCATGGTTCGGGTAAATACTGCTAAAGCCTCTAACTTAGGATCATCAATACTATTTCCATCACGGATCGCATCTGTCACATGCTCAGGAACACCAGACATATTGTCAGCAATAAAACTATGGGCACCCACACAGTATTCACAGCCATTCTCACGGCTAATCACTATAAAAATGACTTCCTGCTCTACTGGTGTAAACTCAGATGTTTCACGAAATTGCTGGTAACCGTATAGATACATTTTCAGCAAGCCCGGTGAATTGGCCATGGTTTGATACATATTGGGTAAAAACCCAAAGTTAGCTTGCTGCTCTTCTAAAGTACTTTTTACATCATCACCTGCTGATTCAATAGTGACGGGTGGCATAGTGATTTTATATTCAGATTTCATGATTTTTTCCTTTGTATAACATTTAGGACCAAATGGTCCATATTTAATTAAAAAAAATAAACTAAAAAAGTGTCTTAATAATTAGATCCGTAACCGGCTTTAGCGTACTTGTTTCTGCACCGGCTTTAATCATTGTTCTCAACCCACTAATGGCGGTTATTAGGTAGCTCACTAAATGTTCTGTTGATGTATCAACACTGATTTCTTTTTTCTGCTTCCCAAGCTCTATTGCCTGCTGAAACAACTTAGCCACATTCCCAGTTCCATCGGTTACTGCCTTGGCAATATCAGTGTCACGTTGGCTCAGTTCATTGGCCGTATTCACCAGTAGACAACCTTTTCTCCCGCTAGTATTTTTTGCTTCAGCAATAACTCCTTCCAAAAAATTGCCTATAAACTGTTTAACGGAATCACTGCTATTCAACTGCACATTAAGTTTATCCACCATGGACTGCTGATAATGATCCAGGCAACGGATGAATAATTCATGTTTGTTACCAAATGTTTGATACAGGCTGCTTTTCGATAAGCCCATACTCTTCAGTAGATCCTGAAGAGAAGTTGCCTCATAGCCTACAGCCCAGAACTGCTGTGTAGCAGCTTCCAGCGCACGATCAATATCAAATTCTCTGGGTCTTCCGTATGTCATAACAAAACATTATGGACTGATCGGTCCTATTGTCAACAAAAAAATATCAAGAATTAAGAAGGCTTTATTAAAAAAGGGGAGTTTTCAGTGAAAATGAATTAGCCGCCACAAACGGGGCAATCAACTTTTTTCTGAATACGAAAATTCTGCCACTGATGGTATTTACCATCAAAGATCAACAGCCTTCCATTCAGATCAGGGTCCATACCCAGTAACAGTTTGATCGCCTCCAATGCCTGCATAGAACCCAAAATACCTAACAACGGCCCTACCACACCACTGGTACTGCAATTTAATACCGGCTCGGCAGTATCTGGTGGGTACAGGCACTCATAACAAGGAGTTTCTGGTTTACGGAAGTCAAACAGCATCAGATGGCCTTCCCAGCGTATAGCAGCCGCCGATACCAAAGGAACACGGTTTTCAGCACACACTCGGTTAACGGCTTTACGGGTTTCCAAATTATCACTGCAATCCAGTACCAGGTCGACTCCTGGCACATATTCTTCCAAATCGTCTTCAGTTAATGCCTGATCGATAACATCAATTTCAACTTCCGGATTCAACTCTGATAAACGTACTTCAGCCAGGTCAGCCTTTAGCTTACCGGCACCATGGCTGTCGAACATCACCTGGCGTTGCAGGTTAGTCACGTCCAGGGTGTCTCCGTCGGCCAGCAACATGTGACCGATACCTGAAGCGGCCAGATAGAGCGCAACAGGAGAACCCAGCCCACCCAACCCAATGATCAGTACTTTTGACTGAGAGAGTTTTAATTGCCCGGCTTCACCGATATCACCCAACAACAGGTGACGACTGTAACGTTTTTTTTCCTGGTCACTTAACATGCTGAAACCTAATTTGGATCGATTAACCGCTTTGCTATATCCCATTCATCAGGGGTATTAACATTGGATAATGCCTGGGTATCTTCAACCGGCAGCTCATTAGCATTTAGTGTAGCCAACATTCTTTTAATAGAGCGGGGGCTTTTTTTGGGGGAAGTTTGGCTCACCTCCTTGCCATCCTCTCTTTCTTCGAAGACCTGCTCCAGATAACTCCGAACTTCATTATTTACAGGTAGGTACAGTGGTAAATAACAGTCTGCATAGCAAGTGGCAACTCCAGCCCCACCGACACGCACGAGTTTTTGCAGTAACTGATGTGTTAATAACGGCATATCCACAGGAATAATTAACATGGCATCAATATCTAAATTTTCAGATTCACAGTGCTTAACTGCTGTATAGATCCCCGCTAAAGGCCCCAATTCAGGGAATAAATCAGGTATACCCTTTTCACTACCACTGATAAGTACTTCTAAACCAAGAGACTCTAATAATGATTGGCTGTACTCCAGCATCGTCTGCCCATTGCGGTGCAATTGGGCCTTGTCAGTGCCCATACGAGAAGACAATCCACCCGCCAATATTAAACCATAACAAGATGCCATAACCTGCAAGCCTTCTTCATGAGCTATCTCAAATCTGATTATACTAGGGCCAGTTAATGCTATGTGACTCTTAATAATACAGAGCTCTCAACAACAAAATTTAGAGCAAAAAAAACCGCGCCTGATAGCGCGGTTTTTACTGGCTACTGCTCTAAAGCAATCCAGTTCTTTGTTTTGATTAGTTCTGTTCCAGAATGTAATCAACAACAGATTTCATTTCATCATCGCTACAATCCATACACAACCCTTTAGCTGGCATACCACGAACGCCATTGATTGCATTAGCATAGAGTGTGTCCATACCTTGAGCCACACGGCTTTCCCAATCAGCAGCTACGCCAGTTTTGGGTGCTCCACCTGCACCACTTGAGTGACAAGCAGTACAGCTCTTATTATAGATATCTTCGCCAGAACGAGGACCACTTGATGCCATAGCAGCTGGAGCAGATGCAACATCTTTTTCCAGAACAACTTCACCTTCAGGAGCAAGACGCTCAGAAATTTCAGCTTCTTGTTGTGCGGTCAGCTTTAACTCTTCAGTATCAGAACTACAACCCACAAGTCCCAGCACCAGTGTCAGGGCTACAACAGCAAAACCTGTTTTTTTCAATTGGCTCATTCTCGTCTCCGTATCATTCAGATTCGCGGCTCAAAAGTGGGACATTGCCCGTACCGCATTTTTAAGGCCTGCATTATAGCGGTATAAAGCTCGATGTTGAAATATCCTAAAGAACATTCTAATCAGCGATGTCGAAGTTATATTTACGGAAAAGCTATTTTATAGGTGTTCTATTGACTAGATTTCTAATCTATTCTTTTCAACTGCAACAACTTATCCAAACATCTGCTGGGCGAAACTAACTCGCTGCTCAACTGACAGCTCATTCGAAGGTTGCTCATCAATTTTCTGTAGACGTTTAGCTAAACCTGTTTGATTAGCTATCTGAATAGCCAGTCCTGGCCTGGCGTTTAGCTCTAAGACAACCGGACCTTTGTTCTTATCCAAGACAATATCGGCACCAAAATATCCTAATCCAGTCATTTCGTAGCAACCGGAAGACAACTTAAGCACTTGATCCCAATGAGGTAAGGCCAACTCATCAAAACGATATCCCGTATCAGGATGTCGATCTACTTTGATATTATTTTGTACGGCATAGAGACTTCGCCCGTTCACAATATCAATGCCAACACCGACAGCGCCCTGGTGCAAATTGGCTTTACCATCAGAAGCATGAGTGGAACAACGCATCATCGCCATCACTGGAAAACCGTGGTAAACAATCACACGAATATCTGGCACACCCTCATGACTGTAATTAATCAACATCTGATCAAAATCAATCATATCCTCAATCATCGCCACATCAGGACGGCCGCCCAGGCTGTATAGCCCACTGAGAATATTAGAGGCGTGTCGCTTAACATCACGGTAATCGAGTACAGCACCAGTGGACTTGATAAATTCATCACCCCGACGCTCGGTAATGACAAGAATACCCTTACCACCACTGCCTTGCGCAGGCTTGATCACAAACTTATCAATACCTTCTAAAATTCGCTCTAAATCCTGAACTTCACGCTGAATGCTGACCACGCCAAACAACTTGGGTACCGACATACCATGCTGTTCTGCCACCTGCTTGGTTTTTAACTTATTGTCTACTAAGGGGTAGCGACTACGGTCATTGTTGCGGCCAATGTAATCAATATTGCGGCTGTTCATACCGAGTATGCCCAGCTCCCGCAGTTTTGTTGGCGATATCCATTTTGCCCTTTGAGAAAACCAACTCATTGTTCAGGGTTTCCTAAATCCCTAAACCGGTACAGCTCAACCAACCGATAACCATTGTATTTACCCAGCAACAACACTACGCCCAATAAACTAATCATCAGCTCTGGAAAGTTAAAGGTGAGATGCTCAATTAAGTCTACAGACATCAACAAATATGCGAGTACCGCAGCAAGCAAACTACCACTGCCTTGTATTAACACTTCATGGCCACCCTCTTCTTCCCAAAGAATCGACATTCGCTCAATGGTCCAAGCAAGAATAATTGTGGGAAGAAAAGTCACAGTTAATAACTGATCAAAACCCAACTTGTAGCTGATAATACTTAGGGCCGCCATCAGTAGGATAACCACAATCACCACCGCCGTAATTCGAGCGACTAATAAAAGGTTAAGGCGGGAGAGGTAAAACCGAATCCATAAACCAGCACCCACAACCGTTAAGAAAATGACTAACCCCGTCAACAACGTGGTTTGAATGAAGGCGAGCGCAATCAAAATGGGCATAAATGTACCCGAGGTTCGGACACCTACAAGTAACCGTAATAGCACGACCACCAAAGCGCCTACAGGAATTAACAACAACCCCTTAAACACTCCTTGTTGTTCTACCGGCAACGAATAAATTGAGAAATCCAGCAACAAGCGTTCTTTAACTTGTTGCTCCATAAACAACACTGTTTTGATGGGCAGAGTATTCTCCACAATGGCAAATTCCAGCTGAGAACTTTTGCCCCCCACCACATCCAATACCGAACGATCACCTCGCTGCCAAACAAAGAAATTATCCGGTAATCCAGGCTGGGCAGTTTTTGAATCAAACACCTGCCAATGATTGCCATCGTAAATTTCCACCAAAGTGTCCATTTGCTGACGGCGGCGGCCATCCTCTAAAAAAATACCTTTAACAGGCTGTGCAGGAATACCGGCAAAAGCCAACACGTCCATAACAACAGACAATCGACTTTCTTCGCGGTCTCCGAACAAAAATGCTGTATCTTGATCCATCTGCCCCTGAACCAATTGCAGCAACAAAAGTGCCGTGAAACTGGTTGAATCAGAAGCACCCTGACGCAATGAGGCCACCACCCGTTCCATAGCAGCCAAGCGGTCTGGGGTTAGTTCAGGAGGGATAATTTCAGGAATTGGGCTAGCGCCTAAATCAAATTGACCAGCATGATAAATTTCAAGCTTGTAATACAGGGTCGTTGTTCGATCTAGAGACTGACGATCCCACTTCGCATAACGCTCGCCTTGCTCTTCTTGGGTAGAGAACCCAAACCCAGATGACGCAAAGTGCTCATCCAGTACAACCCAACCTGCCTCGGGTTCTGGCAGGGCCAAAGATATTTCAACAGGGCCCCCTACAGGCTTAAAGCTAATTTTTGATTCTAAGGTCCAAACAGCCTGCCGTTGACCCGGCAGTAAAGGGAAACCTAATTCTATTTTTTTATAAAGCGTCAGTCCCAATCCAAGGGCGATTAATATTCCGGCAACAAGACTAATCTGTAATTTGGAAGAAACACGCACTTACTTCACTTTCTCCATAGCTTTTCTCGTAACTTTTGCCGTGTTAATAGTATGCCGCCGGCTGACATCAACAATAGCGATATCAGTAAGAAGGTTACGCCCTACCAGCAAGGGGTAGGTAAAATCAGCACGGTTCGACAAAGTCACATCAATCCTTTCTTTGATATCTCCCAAAGTGAACCATAGTTTGACAACATAACGACGCTCCGGCTCCCCATCCTTTTGTTTAATTAAAACCGTTCGCTGGAACCTTCGTTCCATCTCGACTAGCTCATTCGTCTCAGGATTTAGTAATGAAAATTTCACAAACTGTTTACCATCACGCTCTAACAATAGAATATTTTCAGCATGAATAGATGATGATTCTGCTCCAGTATCAATACGAGCTTCATACTGAAAACCTGAAGGGTGAACCACAACGTGCTCGACCTCACCAATAATAGGTAAATTAAGCTCACCCGCTGTTTGAGGTAGCACAGTAACAATTTTTTCTTTTTCTATAACTCGAGGAGCAGGACAAGCCTTTGAAACACATACTGGGCAGACCTGTGGTGGGCAAACCTGAGGCGCTGGTGCCTGTGGGCGCAGCCAGGAGCAACCTGACAGCACCAATAATAGCCCATACAAACCGGCTTTCTTTACAATTCTATTCATTCATATACCCAAAAAAGTCGGGCTTTAGTATACCCTATGACAAGCCCTCAAAAGCGGACCAGTTTCACCCCCTTACCTATAAGCAGCAGAAATAGACTAATGCCAGGGGAAGCTTTACTATTGCGACCCGATTCAAGCACCCGTAGCTCAGCTGGATAGAGCGCTGCCCTCCGGAGGCAGAGGCCAGAGGTTCGAATCCTCTCGGGTGCGCCAGTTACAACAAACCTGCTTTTGCAGGTTTTTTTGTGTCTGGAAAACCTGGGCTCTAATGAGAATTTCAAATTCAACAAACGTGAGTAAGCGTTTGGTTCAAGTCACAATGGGGGCACTATATTTTCCATCGCTCAACACCATTTTTTTAACCTTCATCACAAAAAACACCCGTTCACTCATATAAATCTATAGGATTATAGAATTTTCATTATTTGCTCGTTAATATGCATCCCATGACAGCTAATATGAGATCTACCACCAAGTATCAACAACAGAGAGAAAAAGCCATAGAAGCAGCGGCTTCTATCTTTGCCTCCAAGGGATATCATGGTGCTAGCACTAAAGACATAGCGACTCATTTGGGTATACGTCAGGGCAGTCTTTACTACTACTTCAAATCAAAAGAAAACGCGTTAGAAGAAGTTTGCCTTATGGCTCTCAAAAGCTATGTAGGCAAAATGGAAGCTATTTTTGATCAAGAATTACCCTTTGAAAAAAAACTATCGATGGTGATTAGAGCCCACCTCAGCAGCTATAGAGAAAATAATGCCGCATTGAGGGTTCATAATGAGCAAAGACTGTATTTACCAAAAGGTCGCCGAGACAAACTCAAAGATCTCGGTTCTACCTACAGGCAATATTTGGAACAGATTTTTATCGATGGCGTAAATAAAGGGAAGTTAAGGCCAAATCTGGACAGCCACTTTGCAGCACTATCACTTATAGGATTATGCAACTACTGGGGATCTATGCTTAGTCGAGAACGAGGGCTTAGTCTGGATGAGACCATTAATAAATGTACTGAAATTACAATGCATGGTTGTCACCAATAAGAATCATTGAGGACGTAATAATGACTGAACAAAAAGCGACTAACGTACACTGGCATGATGGCGAGATTTCACGTGAAGCTCGCTGTGAGCTTATGGGTCAAAAAGGCGCAACACTCTGGTTTACAGGGCTTTCAGGTAGTGGAAAAAGCACCATAGCTGTTGCCTTGGAACATACCCTACATCAACACGGAAAGCTTTCTTACCGGCTTGATGGCGATAATATTCGTCTTGGCATCAATAAAAACCTAGGATTTAGTGCTGAAGATCGCACCGAGAACATCCGCCGTATTGGTGAGATATCCAAATTATTCGTTGATTCAGCTGTCTTCGCCCTATCCAGTTTTATCAGTCCCTATAGAGAAGATCGCAACAAAGTCAGAGAGCTCCATGATGAGTCAGGATATAATTTTATCGAGGTGTATGTTGATTGCCCGTTAGCTGAAGCCGAGAAGCGTGACCCCAAAGGTCTATACAAAAAAGCCCGTGCTGGAGAAATAAAAAACTTCACAGGTATTGACGATCCCTACGAAGCCCCGGAAAATCCCGAAATTCATTTGCGTACCGACCAAATGACGGTAGAAGAAGAAGTCTCCACGATCATTAATTACCTTAAAGAAAGGGGATTTTTGAAAGACATCTAATCACCGGAAAGAACATTAAACACTTAAATACCAATCAATCCATTTACAGGAGAAGGCGTAGTGATCAAGCCCCATGGCTCGGATTCATTAAATCCATTGTTTGTTTACGACACAGAAAAACACCATCAGCTCATGAAAGAGGCAGAATCACTGCCCACCCTGATGCTCAATTCTGCTGCCGCAGCCAATGCTGTCATGCTGGGAGCCGGTTACTTTAATCCACTAGACGGCTATATGGACCTAGCGGATGCCCTGAGTGTTGCAGAGAACTTGCACACGGCCGAAGGCCTGTTTTGGCCAACACCGATCCTCAACCTGACTCAAGATATCAGCGATATCGAAGGTGCCAGTCGCATTGCCCTGAGAGACCCCAACACCGAGGGTAACCCGGTGATGGCTATTATGGATGTAGACAAGATCGAAACTGTATCTGACGAACAAATACAGTTCATGGCCGGCGAGATTTTTGGCACATTGGACCCTGAACACCCCGGAGTTGCTACATTCACCAGCCTGGGTAACAACTTAGTCTCTGGGAAAATCCAGGTATTGAGCTTCAGCTATTTCCAAAACGATTTCCCTGACACTTTCCGCACAGCCGTAGAAATACGCAATGAAATCAGCGAACGCGGTTGGGAGAAAGTTGTTGCTTTCCAAACCCGCAACCCTATGCACCGCGCCCATGAAGAACTTTGCCGCATGGCCATGGAGCGCCTTAACGCCGATGGTGTTGTGGTTCACATGCTATTGGGTAAATTGAAAAAGGGTGATATTCCTGCACCGGTACGTGATGCCTGCATTCGCAAAATGGTAGAACTTTACTTCCCGAAAAACTCGGTCATGGTAACAGGCTACGGTTTTGACATGCTCTATGCGGGTCCAAGAGAAGCCGTTCTACACGCTGTATTCCGTCAGAACATGGGCGCCACCCATTTAATCGTTGGACGTGATCATGCTGGTGTCGGCGACTATTACGGTGCTTTTGATGCCCAGACTATCTTTGATGAAAAGGTACCTGCTGGCGCTTTAGATATTGAGATCTTCCGTGCTGATCATACTGCCTACTCCAAAAAGTTGAACCGCGTAGTGATGATGAACGAAGCCGAAGATCATGAGAAAGATGACTTTGTGATTCTCTCAGGCACAAAAGTTCGCCAAATACTGGGGGAAGGTATTGCACCACCCCCAGAATTCTCTCGACCTGAGGTGGCTCAGATTCTGATGGATTACTATCAGTCCGAGAATAGTTAATCCAATGATAAAAGGGGCTACTAAAGCCCCTTTTTTACACCGACATATTGGTAAATCGTACAACTAATAAAAACAACGCTGGTAAAAAAATGGCTGATTTCGATGTATTCAATGGCGATGCTGATGGTATTTGCGCACTGACTCAACTCAGGCTTTCCGAGCCAAGATCAGCCACTTTGGTAACGGGTGTTAAGCGGGACATTAACCTACTCAAGAAAGTAACGTCTAGTGATGGCGACAGAGTCACCGTCCTCGATGTATCCATGGACAAAAACCATGATGATTTACAGCGCTTACTCAATACCGGCACAGAAGTATTTTATGTTGACCATCATTTTGCAGGTGACATCCCCGAATCAGCCAAACTAACGGCAATCATTAACGAGGCGCCAGATGTTTGTACTAGCCTTTTGGTCAATGCTCACCTTAAGGGAGCCCATGCAATCTGGTCCGTAGTTGGGGCTTTTGGTGACAACCTCAATAAAAGCGCTCTAGGCATAGCAAAAAATTTGGACCTTTCAGAAGCAGAATTAACTTCCCTGAAAAATCTCGGCATCTATATTAATTACAATGGCTACGGCTCCGACCTTGAAGATCTACACTTCAAACCAGAAGAGTTATATAAACTGGTGCACCCGTACCAAAACCCATTAGATTTTATTCACGACAGCCAACAATCGTTTGAAAAACTTGAAACCGGTTACCATTCAGATATGTCTTCGGCAAAAAAGACTAAACCAGAAAAGCTCACCGAGCAGACAGCTGTTTTCATTCTGCCCAATCAGTCATGGGCTCGGCGCGTTAGTGGCGTATTTAGTAATGATCTCACCAATGACCACCCCAATCGTGCCCATGCTGTATTGACTGAAAAGGATAATGGCAACTACCTGGCAAGTATTCGTGCACCGCTAAATAATCGCACTGGTGCTGCTGAACTTTGCCGCCAATTTCCCACAGGTGGCGGTAGGGAAGCTGCAGCAGGCATTAATGATTTACCCAAAGAAATGTTAGCTGAATTTATCGCAACCTTTGAAACACAGTACATGTCATAAAACTCTTCATAACAGTAATTTTTATACCTCCCTTTAAAAGCACTCGCCTTAAAAGTTTTCTTTTTTTAAAACACACTCTCAATTTCACTTTCGCTCCTCATAACTATTGCCAGCTAGAATGACGACAGCTACTGTTAGGATACTGTCCTTGTTGGAAAATAAATGTCTCCACTTTTAGAAAACCTACTCTCCTTACTCGGTCCAGAAGGGCTGATTAAGAGTGACTTGAATGAAATTAATATTAAGGGTCGCCCAACCGATGGCTGGGGTGCTCAAGAATGCCTATCACCCGCTATTATCCGCCCAAAAACTACTAAACAACTCAGTGATGTGATGAAGCTTTGCCATAAAGCCGGGCAAAAAGTAGTTACCCATGGTGGCTGTACCAACATGACACGTGGATGCGCCAGCACTAAAGACGAATTGGTCATTTCATTGGAAAGAATGACGAACATTGAATCGCTTGATATAGCAAATCGAACGATGACTGTTCAAGCAGGGGTTCCACTTCAAACTGTTCAGGAAACGGCTGACAAAAACCATTTATTTTTTGCCCTGGACCTTGGTGCCAGAGGCACGGCAACCATTGGTGGCAACATTGCTACCAATGCTGGTGGCAATCAGGTCATCCGCTACGGTATGGCTCGTGAGCAAGTATTAGGGCTAGAAGTAGTTTTGGCCGATGGCCGGATTCTCAGCTCAATGAACCACATGCTAAAAAATAATGCGGGCTACGACCTTAAACATTTATTTATTGGTAGCGAAGGAACCCTAGGGATAGTCACCCGAGCAGTACTGAGATTAAGGCCTCAAATGCCAAGCCGCACAACAGCTCTGGCAGTCACTGATCAGTTCTCCAGAATGTCTCAATTGCTCAATCACATGGAGCAAGCTCTAGGAGGAAAGTTGAGTGCTTTTGAAACCCTATGGCAAAGTTATTACCGCATAGCCTGCAAGGGAGAAAATATAGGACAGCCTCCCCTGCCAGATAATCATCCATTTTATATTCTGATCGAGGCCAGTGGCGCAAATGCAGAGTCTGATAGCGAGCAATTCCTTCAAGCATTAGAAAGCGCCATGTCACAAGGACTTATTACTGATGCTGTCCTGGCAGAATCACTTCAGCAGCAACAAACCATGTGGGCTGTAAGAGATAATATTCCGGCTTTGTTCGCCTATCAGCCTTTGATTTTATTTGATATCAGCCTACCCATCAGTGAGATGGAGGGCTACCTAGAGGAAATGCAAAATAATATCGCAGCCATTGATGAGCAACTGTTTGTAGCCACACTGGGGCATTTAGGTGATGGTAATTTGCATGTTGCAGTAGAGCTGGGAAATATAGAAGAAAATGGCATTGAAGCAAGAAAGCGTTCTATTGAGCGCGCTGTGTATACTCCCTTAACAAAAAGGCAAGGCTCAATCTCAGGGGAGCATGGTATTGGTTTAGAGAAGAAGCCTTACCTTTCTATATGCCGCAGCACTACAGAAATTGAAGTTATGAAGCAGTTAAAACAGTTGTTTGACCCAAAAGATATTTTGAATAGTGGCAAGGTTATTTAAGGGGATCTTTTATTTCTGCCCTAATTCAACACTGCTCCAACTCAACAAGAGTCCCACAAAAATCTTTGGGGTGAAGAAATAAAACAGGCTTTCCATGGGCGCCCGTTTTAGGTTCTCCATGGCCAAGTACGCGGGCACCTTCAGCAACTAATTTATCTCGTGCCGCTAAGATGTCCTCGACCTCATAACAAATATGGTGCATACCACCATCAGGATTACGCTCTAAAAATTTTGCCACGGGTGAATTTTCACCAATGGGTAATAACAGTTCTATTTTAGTATTGGGTAGTTCTACAAAAACCACTCGCACACCGTGCTCAGGAAGATCATTAGGTTCCGAAAGTTTTGCACCTAAAGCATAGCGATAAGTATCCACCGCTTTATCCAAATCGGGAACGACAATGGCCACGTGATTTAACTCTCCAATCATTTTCTTACCTTTTTAACTTTTTAACTTTTTAACTTTTTAAAAATTAAGACTTTCTACGATAGCTTTCGGAAAGCATCAATTAATTTGCGCGCTGCAATGGTTGGTGTAGTTTTACCTTGCATCACATCACGCTCCAGAGGGTCCACTAGGGCTTTCACGGCCTGATTTTCCTTTAACTCTGTTAACAACGCATCTGCTGTTTCACTCCACAGCCATGCTCTAGCCTGTGCTGATCGCCTCGATTCTATTTCTCCAGCATTACCTAACGTTTCACGGTATTCTTCAACTGTTTGCCATACTTCATTAACACCATGATTTTTTAATGCGGATATTGCTTGAACTCTGGCCTGCCAATTACGGCTGCGCGGATGAAGAAAATGCAGGGCCATTTGGTAATCAGACACAGTCCTGTTAGCCACAGTTTGTTGATCGCCATCAGACTTATTCACAAGAATTAAGTCTGCCAATTCCATAATGCCCCGCTTAATGCCTTGAAGCTCATCTCCACCACCTGGCAGTAGCATCAACAAAAACATATCTGTCATTTCAGCGACGGCGGTTTCTGACTGCCCGACCCCTACGGTTTCAACAAAGATCACATCAAAACCAGCAGCTTCGCACAGCAGCAGAGTTTCACGTGTTCGCCGGGTAACACCCCCTAAAGTCTGGCCTGCCGGAGATGGTCGTATAAATGCGTTATCGTTTCGTGACAGTGCTTCCATTCGTGTTTTGTCACCAAGAATAGAACCACCACTAACCGCAGATGTAGGATCCACTGCAAGTACAGCGACCTTATACCCTTGATCAATAACATGGCCACCAAAGGCTTCAATAAATGTAGATTTACCTACGCCCGGTACACCAGAAATCCCAAGCCGTATGGAATTTCCAGTATTCGGCATAATAAGATCCAATAACTGAGCTGCTTGCTCCCGGTGTACTGGATTTGTGGACTCCACCAAAGTAATAGCTTTGGCTAGGGCTCGTCGATCACCCTGCAGGAGACTCTCTGCAAGTTCATTTGCTGTCATCTGTACGATTCATTTTCATGGTTTAGTTTGGTTATGGAACACTATACCACTGAGCACTTTACCCTTGCTCATGTCACCTCTGCACAAATCGACGCTATTGTTCAAATTCAGTTCTTTATTCAAATTCAACGATGGCCTGATCTACCATTAGGCTATCACCAACATCAGCAGATACTTTCATCACGACACCATCTGCATTTGCTCGCAAGCTGTTTTCCATTTTCATCGCCTCGACAACTGCCAGCTCTTCACCCTCTTTAACCGTGTCACCTTCTTTAACTGCCAATTTCACCAACAAACCAGGCATTGGAGATAAAAGGAATTTAGACATATCAGGCGCTTCTTTAACCAGCATATGCTTATTCAGTTCAGCTGTTCTTGCTGTAACAACAAACGCATGTTTTTCGGCGCCTCGGTGGAACATTTTCAGTGATGAGCCTTCTACATCAACCTGAATACATACGGCCTGACCATTAATGTCTGCTTTAAACAGAGGATCACCAAATTTCCAATTGGTGACAATCTCATAGCGTTTACCTGCCAGCTCAACACCAATAGCCGAGTCACTGCTATTGTTAACAGAAACCTCGTACTCTGATTCTCCATTGTCCATCATGACAACCCATTCAGAAGAAGGGTTATATTCATGACCTGGCAACTGACCAGAAATCATGGCACAACGATCGCGATACTGTTTGTTAATCGCCGCAGCAACCACTACACAAATAGCCGGATCATCCTGGGGCACCAAATCGGCACTAAAGCCTTCAGGGTATTCTTCAGCAATAAAATTAGTGGTCAATTGTCCTGCCACAAACCGTGGGTGAACCATCAAGGCATTAAGGAAACTAATATTGTGATTTACACCACGGATATAATAGCCATCTAGCGCATCCACCATTCTATCCGTCGCCTCTTTACGGTCTTTACCGTAAGTAATCAGCTTCGCAATCATGGGATCATAGAACATGGATACTTCACCACCTTCGTAAACTCCAGTATCCACACGAACACCTTCACCTTCCGGTGGAATATAACGAACCAAGCGACCAGTAGAAGGCATAAAATTGCGGAAGGGATCTTCAGCGTAAACACGAGTTTCCATGGCCCAACCGGTAAGGGTTACATCTTTTTGAGCCAATGGCAGTTTTTGACCTGCCGCCACACGAATCATCAGTTCAACCAAATCCTGACCTGTGACATATTCGGTAACCGGGTGCTCTACCTGCAAACGTGTATTCATTTCAAGGAAGTAGAAGTTCATGTCCGCATCAGCAATAAACTCTACGGTTCCCGCAGATTTGTAATCTACCGCTTTAGCGAGAGCAACAGATTGCTCTCCCATTTTTTGACGAACTTCTTCAGTCAAAAATGGCGATGGTGCTTCTTCAATAACTTTCTGATGACGACGCTGAATAGAACATTCGCGCTCTCCCAGATAAATCACATTGCCATGGCTATCCGCCATGATCTGAATTTCAATATGGCGAGGCTCTTGAATAAACTTCTCAATAAACACTCGATCATCACCAAAACTGGAGCGTGCTTCGTTAGTCGCTCTCTCGAAGCCATCACGACACTCTTCTTCATTCCACGCTACGCGCATGCCTTTACCACCACCGCCCGCAGAGGCTTTCAGCATGACGGGATAGCCAATGCCCGCAGAAATCTCAACTGCCTGTTCCGCATCACGAACGACATCGGTGTAACCCGGAATGGTGTTTACACCTGCTTTTTCAGCGATTAATTTAGAGGTGATCTTGTCACCCATAGATTCAATCGCATGCTCTCCAGGACCAATAAAGGCAATACCCGCTTTGTCCAGGGCTTGGCAAAAAACTTTATTTTCTGAAAGAAAACCGTAGCCTGGGTGCACTGCATCCGCACCCGTTTGTTTGCAGGCATCAATAATTTTCTCGATAACGAGATAACTTTCAGCTGAAGCCGCAGGGCCAATATGCACTGCTTCATCTGCCATGCTTACATGTAATGCATCTCTATCTGCATCGGAATACACAGCTACAGTACCGATGCCCATGGCCTTGGCAGTACGAAATACCCGGCAAGCGATCTCGCCTCTATTTGCTACAAGAATTTTTTTAAATACTGGCTTATCTAATACTTGTTTATCTAACATGGTCTTATCTTCTTCTAGAAATTCTATTCCCCAATGAGCATCAAGCCCAAAACCCCACGTAACCCAATTTCTTATAACGGGATATTTCCATGTTTACGCCATGGATTTTCTATGTCCTTTTCACGAAGCATGGCCAAAGAACGAGCAACTCGTTTACGGGTGTGATGGGGCATAATGACGTCATCAATGAAACCACGCTTACCAGCAATAAAGGGGTTGGCAAACTTCTCGCGATATTCCGCTTCACGCGCCGCAATTTTTTCAGCATCGCCAATATCTTTACGGAAAATAATTTCTACCGCACCTTTAGGTCCCATCACCGCAATTTCAGCCGTAGGCCATGCCAGGTTTACATCGCCACGTAAGTGTTTGGAAGACATCACATCGTAAGCACCGCCATAGGCCTTACGAGTAATAACGGTGACTTTAGGTACCGTACATTCCGCATAGGCATAAAGTAGTTTGGCGCCGTGTTTAATAATGCCACCGTATTCTTGGCTGGTGCCTGGCA
>JAJFKD010000009.1 GCA_021773405.1 Porticoccus sp. | reverse complement strand
TTCATCCACGCCAATGGCGATATCATGGGATTGTTTGCCGATGGCATTCAGCACGGCACAAGATGCACCATCAAAGCCTACATCAGAACTGGTGTAGCCAATATCCAGAATGACATCCCGGACGATATCTTCCAGATCGACATAAGTGTCTGTTCTGACTTCCCCAGCAATAACGGCCATCCCCGTTTTCACCATGGTCTCGACAGCGACGCGTGAGTGGGGGTCATCTTTTAAAATTGCATCTAAAATGGCATCAGAAATTTGATCGGCCATTTTGTCTGGGTGCCCCTCAGAAACTGACTCTGAGGTAAACAGGCTATAACTAGACATTCGATATAATCCTATATTTGTAAGCTAGTGCTTACTTTGTTTAAAAAACTGACGCAGCTGTATTTGAAAGCCGTTACGTTGGGCTAAATACAAACTTTCGCCTTCATTAAAACCGGCAATAGATGCCCAGTTACTGAGGTCTTCTGGTTCAAAACCAAGCCATAAATCACCACAGGATTCCCGTGCCCAGCTTTGATCGTGGTGGCATAGGTCGGTCACTAAAAGCGAGCCGCCTTCCGCAAGTAATTGCTCCAGCTCTTCAAAAAACTGAGGTGGATTTGGGATGTGGTGGAGAACCATATTTAAGGTAATACAGTTTGCTTTGATATTCTTGGTTAACGCCACGCTAGTATCACCATGAATCAATGCAATGTTTGTGAGTTGATTTTCACTCACAATATCGCGAGATCGATTAATCATTTCATCTGAAGTGTCTAGCGCAATAACCTGATCAAAACGTTGGGATAGGCTGGGCAAAAAACCACCTTCCCCGGGTCCGACTTCCAGCACTGTCTTTTTGTCGCAGGATGTTGCATCCAAAAATTGAGTAACGATATCGCCGTAATCTTCATAGCTGGCGATTAAATCCTGATTAGCTTGAAATTTTTCGGCATTTTGCTGAAAAAAGGCTCGAGAGGCTTCTGTTCGAACACGGTTTGTTTCATTAATGCGCTGTTGTAAATCAGTTGATAGTGTCAGCTGGTCAACTGTTGCAATGAGATTGCGATGTAATTCAAGCAACTGGTTATTTGTTGGTAATGGAGATCGTCTATAGAAAATTGTGTTGCCTTCTCGCCGGGTAGCAACTAACCCGGCATTAAAGAGCACTTTTAAATGGTGACTCATACCAGATTGTTTGACACCGAATAGTTCGCTCAACTCCAACACACCATAAGCGTTATGACGCAATACCCGCAGTATTTCGAGGCGCAGGGGATCGCCAGCTGCTTTGCAAAAGGCAGAAAGAATCTCTGTCGAAAGTGCAGCTTGGTCAATGGTAGGGGCTTCTATTTTTTGAGCAATATTTGTCATAAGTCGTGGACTTTACCATGCTAAAAAAACTATATCAAAATATTTTGATATAGAGTTCTGGTGTTCGAGCTCTATATAAGGGCAAATGAGAAGCAAAATATCGCTTTTGACTGTTTACTGAGCAGCTGGAGTGCGAGAAAATGGCGACCCTTTTTTATCCAGATTTTTTTAACCTTTTAACTAAATGACCCCTGTATTTTCTAGCAGGGTTTGTAAGCAGGAGCTTTCCTCAATGCCATCAAGACGTGATCTTGCCAATGCGATTCGTGCCCTCAGTATGGATGCTGTTCAACAAGCCAACAGTGGCCATCCAGGTGCCCCAATGGGCATGGCTGATATCGCTGAAGTACTATGGAACGATTATCTTGTGCATAACCCTGCCGATCCGAACTGGGCTAACAGAGACCGTTTCGTGTTATCGAATGGTCATGGCTCCATGCTGTTGTATTCGCTGTTGCATTTAAGTGGCTACGATTTACCTGTTGAAGAACTGAAAAATTTCCGCCAGTTACATTCTAAAACCCCCGGTCACCCAGAGTATGGTTATGCGCCTGGTGTAGAAACGACAACGGGTCCTTTAGGCCAAGGCCTGAGTAATGCTGTGGGTATGGCTTTAGCTGAAAAAATTCTTGCGGCTCAATTCAACCGTCCCAGCCATGAAGTGGTTGACCATTACACTTATTGTTTCTTGGGCGATGGCTGTTTGATGGAAGGTATTTCCCACGAAGTTTCTTCGTTAGCGGGTACACAAAAGCTGGGTAAATTAATCGCCTTTTATGACGACAATGGTATTTCCATTGATGGTGACGTTGCCGGTAGCGACAAAGATCCAGGTTGGTTTACTGACGATACCCCCAGCCGTTTTGAAGCCTACGGCTGGCAGGTGATCCCGAATGTGGATGGCCATGATGCTGATGCCGTTAAAGCCGCTATTGAAATTGCACGCCTTGAGACAGATAAACCCACATTGATTTGTTGTAAAACTATTATTGGTTTTGGTTCCCCTAGTAAGCAGGGTAAAGAAGATTGTCACGGGGCACCGTTGGGTGCAGATGAGATTATTCTGGCCCGTGAGCAGCTTGGTTGGAAACATGGCCCTTTTGATGTGCCCTCTGATATTTACGATGGTTGGAATGGCGTTAAAAAAGGCTCTTCTGCTCAAGCGGATTGGAATAAGAAGTTAGAGAACTATAGAGAGGCTCACCCGGAATTAGCGGCGGAGTTTGAACGTCGCACTAAAGGGGAGTTGCCGGCTGATTTCAGTGAAAAAGCCGATGGTTATATTAATGAATGTCAGGAGGCTATGGAGAAAGTAGCTTCACGGAAAGCTTCTCAAAATTGTTTGAATGCCTACGGCCCATTATTGCCGGAGTTTTTAGGTGGCTCAGCCGATTTAGCCGGTTCTAACCTCACTATCTGGTCTGGATCAAAAGGCGTATCTGCTGACGATGCATCAGGCAATTATATTTACTACGGTGTACGTGAATTTGGCATGAGCGCCATGATGAATGGTATTACCTTGCACGGGGGTTTTGTTACCTACGGTGCAACCTTCCTGATGTTTATGGAATACGCTCGCAATGCGGTACGTATGGCCGCGTTAATGAAGCAAAAGAGTATCTTTGTGTATACCCATGACTCTATTGGATTGGGTGAGGACGGCCCGACTCACCAACCGGTAGAACAATTAACCGCCTTGCGCGCTACGCCAAACCTCCACACCTGGCGGCCATGTGACACCGTTGAATCTGCTGTGTGTTGGAAAAGTGCTATTGAGCGTAAAGATGGCCCTAGTGCTTTGATCTTTAGTCGCCAGGGCTTGGCTCCTCAGCATAGAAATAGTCAACAGCTGGCTAATGTTGCCCGCGGTGGTTACGTATTGCGTGATGTTTCGAGTGAGCTGGATGCCATTATTATTGCCACGGGTTCGGAAGTTGAGTTGGCCTTGGATGCTGCTAATGATCTAGCTGCACAGGGTGTTAAAGTCCGTGTTGTTTCCATGCCTTGTGCTGAAATTTTTGCTGCTCAGGAATCATCCTATCGTGATGCAGTATTGCCTCCCAGTGTACGTGCTCGGGTTGCTGTTGAAGCTGCCCACGCAGATTACTGGTATAAGTATGTCGGCCTCGATGGCCGTGTGGTCGGTATGACAACATTTGGTGAGTCGGCTCCAGGTGGAGAACTGATGAAGCAGTTTGGCTTTACGGTAGAAAATGTTGTTGAAGCGGTTAAATCACAGCTTTAATTGGAAGCGAACTAATTCAGAAAAATGTATTGCAAGGACTAATGATCAGGGAATGATTATTTCTAGAGCGGCTGCTTTTAATGTGACAGCTACAGGAACAACCATGCCTCAGCAGCACATGTTTCATAAGCAAAGGAAACAGCAGTGATCCGCGCAGCGATTAACGGCTATGGTCGTATCGGGCGTTCCGTGCTGCGTGCGCTCTATGAATCGAATGGTTGCCAAACCATCCAGGTTATCGCAATCAATGAGCCGGCTGATTGCAAAACCATTTCCCATCTAACTAAATATGACTCCACCCATGGCAAGTTTCCGGGAGACGTAGATGCAGATGGCGATGTGTTGACGGTTAATGGCGATACAATTTCAGTGTTTCATGAAGACGATATTAGTCATCTGCCATGGGCTGAGTTAGAAATTGATGTGGTACTGGAATGCAGTGGTGCCTTCACCGATCGAGAAACGGCTCAACAGCACCTATCGGCTGGTGCTAAAAAAGTGGTGTTTTCTCAGCCAGCAGAGTCCAGTGTTGATGCCACCATCGTACTTGGTGTGAATGAGCAAACACTGAACGGCGATGAAACCATTATTTCCAATGCGTCCTGTTCTACCAACTGTGTAGTGCCGGTGATAAAGACATTGCATGAAGCGTTTGATGTCGAAGGGGGTGTTATTACCACCATTCATTCGGCAATGAACGATCAGCCGGTTATTGATGCCTACCACCATACCGATTTACGAAAAACCCGCGCCGCGATTCAATCCATTATTCCTGTAGATACGGGGCTAGCCCGCGGTATCGATCGTATGTTGCCTGAATTAGCCGGGCGCTTTGAAGCGCAGGCAATGCGAGTACCAACCATTAACGTATCGGTAATTGATTTATCAGTCTTACTAAAAACAGATGTCGATATGGCACGGGTCAATCAAATACTAGAGCAGGCAGCAACCGGGCCGTTGGCTGGGATACTTGGTTATACCGAAGAACCTCTGGCATCTTGTGATTTTAATCACGACCCCCGCAGCGGCATTGTGGATGCCAGCCAAACCCGAGTAAGCCAGAATAAACTGGTAAAAGTATTAATTTGGTTTGATAACGAATGGGGTTATGCCAACCGTATGGTTGAGCTGGTTAACCATTGGTTTTCTACAGCTAGGTAAGAAAGAAGCTGAGTGAAAACTGGGCAAAAGAAAGCAAAGCGGTAGGTATTAAAGCAGAAGGTTGTAAAAGAACGATGTTGAATGTAAAAAAAATGACAGACTTGGATCTGGCAGGAAAGCGGGTGTTAATTCGTGAAGACCTGAATGTTCCTGTTAAAGATGGTGTCGTTACCTCTGACGCTCGTATTCGGGCAGCCTTGCCGACCATTCAGCAAGCGTTGAATGCCGGGGCAAAAGTAATTGTGATGTCTCACCTGGGTCGCCCTACAGAAGGGGAATTTGATCAACAGTTCTCCATGCAGCCCGTTGCCAATCATCTGGGTAAACTCATGGGATCTGAGGTGCAGGTCGTTAGTGAATGGCAAGAAGGCGTAGGCCTTGAAAATGGTGAATTGGCCCTGTTAGAAAATGTTCGTTTTAATCCTGGTGAGAAAAAGGACGATGAAGCCCTGGCAAAAGCCTATGCATCGTTGTGCGATATTTTTGTGATGGATGCTTTTGGTACGGCGCATCGCGCCCAAGCTTCTACCCACGGTGTTGCCAAATATGCTCCTGTAGCTTGTGCTGGCCCGTTATTAGCCGGTGAGTTGGATGCATTGGAAAAAGCATTGGCTAATCCCGCACGACCAATGGTGGCCATTGTCGGCGGTTCTAAAGTGTCGACAAAGCTAACCGTGCTGGAATCATTATCAGACAAAGTAGACCAACTCATCGTTGGTGGCGGTATTGCCAATACTTTTTTGGCGGCAGAGGGGCTGCCCGTAGGCAAATCCTTGTGTGAGCATGATCTGATTCCTGACGCACAAAAACTCATGAAAAAAACCAATATTCCATTACCTTCTGATGTGGTTGTTGGTGTTGAGTTTTCTGAATCAGCTGAAGCTACCCTTAAGCCAGCATCGAAAGTCGATGATGGCGATATGATTTTTGATATCGGTCCTGATACCGCACAAGAGTTGTCAGAAATACTTAAAAGTGCAGGAACGATTATTTGGAATGGCCCTGTTGGTGTTTTTGAATTTGATCAGTTTGGTGAAGGCACCCGAGTGATTTCTGAGGCCATTGCAGACAGTGAAGCATTTTCCATTGCTGGTGGTGGAGACACTTTGGCAGCAGTGGATAAATATGGCATTGCAGACAAAGTATCCTATATTTCCACTGGTGGCGGAGCCTTTCTGGAATATGTGGAAGGCAAGGTGTTACCTGCCGTTGCGGTACTTGAAGCACGAGCAGAAAGCTGAGTAAAAATACAATTTATAGCAGCATTACGGTAATACACACAGTCGGTGGTTTTAAGCCGTAATTTGGTAACGAATGATTAGTAAGGAGCAAAGTGATGGCACTTATTTCAATGCGACAACTGTTGGATCATGCAGCAGAACATAACTATGGTGTTCCAGCGTTTAATGTAAATAACCTGGAACAAATGCGTGCCATTATGGAAGCGGCGGATAAAACACAATCGCCGGTGATTGTTCAGGCATCAGCGGGCGCAAGAAAATATGCGGGAGCACCGTTTCTCCGTCATTTAATTTTGGCAGCGATAGAAGAATTTCCCAACATTCCTGTCTGTATGCATCAGGATCACGGTACCAGCCCTGATATTTGTCAGCGATCAATTCAGTTGGGCTTTAGCTCGGTGATGATGGACGGATCACTGGAAGAAGACGGAAAAACTCCCGCATCCTATGAATACAATGTTGAAGTCACACGTCGAGTGGTTGAAATAGCCCATGCTTGTGGTGTTTCTGTAGAGGGTGAGCTGGGTTGTCTTGGCTCATTGGAAACAGGTCAGGCAGGTGAAGAAGATGGTGTTGGCGCTGAAGGTACATTGTCCCATGATCAGTTGTTAACGGACCCGGAAGAAGCAGCAGACTTTGTGGCTAAAACAGGTGTTGATGCACTGGCCATTGCCATTGGTACATCACACGGCGCTTACAAATTCTCACGTCCTCCTACAGGGGATATTCTTGCCATTGAACGTATCAAAGCCATCAATAGCAGAATTCCTAACACACACTTGGTTATGCACGGTTCTTCTTCTGTGCCTCAGGATTGGTTAGCCGTTATCAATGAATACGGTGGTGAAATTCCAGAAACCTACGGTGTGCCAGTAGAAGAAATTGTAGAAGGCATTAAGCACGGTGTTCGCAAAGTAAATATCGATACCGATTTGCGCTTGGCATCTACGGGTGCGATTCGTCGCTTCTTGGGGAACAACAAAGCAGAATTCGATCCGCGTAAATATCTGAAGGAAACAGTCACTGCTATGACTGATATTTGTGTTGCACGATATGAAGCGTTCGGTACAGCAGGCAATGCACCAAAAATTAAGCCAATAAGTCAGGAAAAAATGTATAAAAATTATTTAAGCGGAGAGTTAAGCTGATTTTTATTTTCTAGGTATTATCTTTTTATAGGTATTGTTTTCTGGGGATTATTTTTTTTAGATCATAGTTCTATATAAAAGGGCGGCTAATTCTTGGTTTCCAAGTCTAGTCGCCCTTTTTGTTTAAGGCTGTTAGTAAAGGGTTTTTTAAGTTGCTTGTTTTCAGTTACTTGTTTTCAGCTACAGCTTCGGCGAGTGCAGCAATTTCGGCAATAAACAAATAGGCAAAATAATCTCGGCCTTTCCTTGGTGATAGTTTATAGCTCCATTTATTTTGTGCCCCTTCGGAATAACTCGCAGCAATGTTTTCTATCAATATTGCACCAATACTAAAGGCTACATGCTCGGTATGTATGCAGCCGCTATAGGCGCTTCCAAGGCAAGAAATATCATGCTTTAAAATAGAGGCTTCTTTTGTTTTAGGTTCTGCCCCGGAGCTGTAGTTCGCTTCTTTGTACAAATGCTTATCGTGATCTTTATATTCAATCAGGCTGTTAATTTGATAGGTTGTGCGCCCGGTTTTTTTATCGATTAATGCCGTTATATAGTTGTTTGCCCAAGCGTTGGTTTTGTTTCTGGGTTTTTTATTAAAACCATTTACAGTAGAAATTTTTACAGTGCCTTTTTCATTATCTTTTTCAATAATAAGTTTATTTTTAAAATAGGCTTTATTAAGTGTGATTGCAGCAGAGGGGGTAGAACTTTTAGTCTGAGAGGGCTTATCAAATTTCGTCACTGGTGTTGTATTTGAACAAGCCTGTATCAGTAGTAGGCTTGTTAAACTAAGTGAAATTAAAAGAGTATTTTTCACGACATAGCCTATCGTATTTTTAATGGGTAATAATTTTAAGACCCTTTTCTGCCCAAAGGTTCACTGTATAGTATTAATGTATACGCCCTTCAGTATCAAAGCTGACCACAGAGTTTATATTTCGAATAATAATATTTTGTCCGGCGAGTTCTTTTTCAATCCAGCTCTTTAAGTAGTTGTCTTTTTCCGATTCCTTAGCAGCTATTAGGTTTTCAGGATTATCGAACATACATAAAATAGATAGAGAGCTGGGGAAGTTTTTATAGTTGACGGTATGGGTGATCCATTGAAACCCTTCAACGGTTTCAAGTGCTTCTTCACATACATTGGTTAATGCCAGTCTTATGGCATTTTCTATTTTTTTATCGGACTTTTTCATATTAGTACCCAGTATACCGATTCTAGTCAGCCTGCTCTTGGTGCCTGTAGTACTTTGTTAGAGAGATTTATGGCTAAAATACTTGTTATTAAAATATGCTCTGCGATTATAGTCAGGTAAAAAGAATGCTTTAGATCACTTATTAAAATAAATGGGTCTAGGAAGAGGCATTTTCACGAGCCGTAATTTTGTTCTCTGGTAAGGCAAAAATGCACGGAATGAGGGAGTTTATAACTATAAATGACCGATTGAGTACTTTTTTAACGCTGCCAGAGAGCAAAAGAACAATCGTGCAAAGGTCTCAGATAAAAAGCGGAACAAAATTAATGGCGATCACCTCAGCACAGTTAAAAGATGTTAGTGATAGGTTGCAAGTATTAAGCTTCAATCTAGCACAGGATCGTGTGGAGAAAACGGCTGATGAGGTACGTTACCTAGAGCATTATAGTTTGTTTTTTGACACAGAAGAGCATGTTCACCACTGTGTCGGGAAGTTTGAATCTAAGGGTTTTCAAATTGCTACGCACTATTGGGTACCTGAAAACCCTATAGGGACGTACTTTGTTGTTCATGGCTATTTTGATCATATTGGCCTCTATGGACATTTAATACATCATCTTTTAAAGCTTGGTTACGCGGTAGTAGCATTTGATTTGCCCGGCCACGGTTTATCCAGTGGTGAGCGGGTGACGATTGAGAGCTTTGATCATTATGTCGATGTGTTTTCAGACCTTCTTCACCACTGTGAAAGTAATTTTCCAAAGCTGTGGAAAGCTTCTGGTCAAAGCACAGGTGGTGCCATTCTAATTAAATATATTATGGCGGCTAAACCTTATCATTATCAAAATGATCTTGAGGGTGTGGCCGTATTTGCGCCGTTGATTCATCCGAGAAGTTGGAAGAAAATCCTCTTCACTTATAAATTATTACATCGCTTTTTGAGCAAAACAAAAAGAAAGTTATATCCAAATACTGCCGATGAAGCATTTAATCAGTTTTTAGCCAATGATGATCCATTGCAAACCTTCTATGTCTCTATTGAGTGGGTAGCATCGATGAAGCGTTGGACAGAAGAATTTGCAGCGTTACCACCCAATGATTACCCATTAAAAGTAATACAAGGTGATTGCGATAAAACGGTGGATTGGAAATATAACTTAGAGGCGTTGAGAAAAAAATTTCAGAATATAGATATTGAAATTATGCATGGTGCTCAGCATCAAATGGTGAATGAAACGGTTTGGTTAAGAGAGAAAATATTTAAAGGGGTTGATTAATACAGTAAATAAATTATTGTTTTATATTAAAGGGTAAAGCATCATTTTGACGCATTTATTTTTTTATAGACACTCTCAGAAATAATGGATTGCTAAAATGAAACAGGATGTTACTTATTATTTAAAAATCTTAAAAAAGAATATGCGTCAATTTGATATATGTTCAACTGTTATTAACTCTAAGAACCCGATAATCAGGCTAATCTTTTTTGTAGTATTCATAATTTCTGTTCAGGGGTGTAGCTATATTGCCAACCTAGTAGTTCATAATGTTTCTGACTCTAGTATTGAAATTTGTAATCTAGACGGTGAATTAGAAGATTGCATAGTCATTGATAAAGGAGATATCGGAGAGGTAGCCCTTTTCACCAAAGGTAGGAGTGCATTTGAATATTCGGTTAGGGCTGGAAATATCAGTAAGACTTATACTTTCAATTTAGTGCCTGATACAAACTACACATCGAAAGTTTACTGCGGTAGGCTAAATAAAGCCTTTTGTGATAT
>JAJFKD010000080.1 GCA_021773405.1 Porticoccus sp. | reverse complement strand
TATGAGCCTATTTCTGCAAGGGCGGCTCGTTTACATAATATTCGGTCGGTTGGCATCGGACACCAATACGCGTTCTGTTATCCCGTCCCTGAACGTGGGGCAAACCTGATGACTCGCGCGATTATGCAAAAATATGCGCCGGTGGATGTTCCCGTTGGGTTGCACTGGAACCATTTTGGACACCCCATTTTGCCCCCTATTGTAGATTTAGCCGATGGCTTAAAAGCCGAGGGGGACACGATGGCCAATGTGCTGGTTTATTTGCCCTTTGAAGATCAGTCCAGCCTTTTGCCCTTATTCCAACAATTTACTGAATACCAGTTTTATGTCTATGGTCCAGAGCTGAAATGGGATGATTTTGCTAATGTGCATACCCGTCCGCCAAGCCGAGATGGTTTTCAGCGCGATTTGGTCAATAGCCGTTGGGTGATATGCAATGCGGGTTTTGAGTTGATTAGCGAAGCTTTACAGTTGGGTAAACACATATTGGCTAAGCCTCTTAGTGGACAAATGGAACAGCTGTCCAACGCAGCGGCACTTGAACAGTTGGGTTACGCCACCGTTGAGGAACGTATTGATTATCAGGCACTGGATTTTTGGTTCAGTTGTGAATTGAGCTTAGCGCGTCCTTCTTACCCCAACGTGGCGTCAGCACTGGCAAGCTGGGTCCATAATGGCTGCGAAGATAGTGTAGAGTCGTTGAGTCAGACCCTATGGGCTGATACTGCTTTGTGGTCATCAACCTCTGTGTATTGGGATGCAGCTTAAGTAAATTAGATTTGTCCCTGTTGTCGGTGCTTTTTAGTCTTGAGCATTATTGAAAAGAGCCCACCTTCTTACCTTTCTTTTTCTAGTAATCGTCAGGTTTTTTTACGACTATTCTTTGCCCCGTGGTAATTCCCTTTAATTATTGTCGATATTTTTTACATTTCGATTACCTTTTGTTGTTTGATTTTTTTAACTGATTGAAATTAATATATTTTTTATTCCTGGCATGTCTTTTGCAATTTTACAATTTAGTTAGTTTTTTTATAAAAATATTGCAGAATAATAATTTAGTAAAGTTTATTTTAAGGAGAATTAAATGAACATTAAGCTAGTAAAATCAGTGGGTTGCTTAATGCTAGTGGCACTGGGCATGGTTTCTTTACCTGCTTCAGCAACATTAATGGTGAGAGCAGCATTCCAGGATTCTGCTGTGTCTGTAGATGGCGCTACCAATGGTGCTGCCAGTGGCAGTTTGCAGGTAGATACACCAGCTGGTGCGACAGTAACTAAAGCCTTTCTTTATACGGCAAGTACGTGGAGTGCGGCTAACACAGGCTCTGTCACTCTGGCAGGTAATACTTTTAACGTTGGTGGATCAGAAGATTTGGGTTTAACTCAACCTGATGTAAACCCTGCAAATACTCGTGTATACGATGTAACTTCTACCCTGAAGCCTCTTATTGAAGGTACTAACGGTCTACAAAGCTTTAGCTATGCAGAAGGCGGTAACCTCGATGGTGCAGTTTTAGCTGTTATCTATAGCCATGCGAGCACAGTGGGAGGCACAGCCATTATTTTAGATGGTGAGCTGTCTCTGGCTGGTGATACGACTACCCTGTCGTTTGATGCGCCTTATACAGGTGGTGATGTGTTTATGTCAGTAGCGTCTAGCTTCAGCTATAACGGTAATGGCACAACTAACCAAACAGGTCAGGTAACTACCATTGATGTAACCACAGATTCTACAGCGTCAAGACGCTTAAGCAGTTGTGCTGGTGGTAATGATGATGGCAATTTTGTTGCTGCTGATGGTCAGTTAATCACTGTCGGTGGTGTAGGTGATGATCCATCTAACCCTAACGCTAACTGTGCGGGTGGTGCTGGTGATGATGAGTTCTATAATCTTGGCGAAGGCAATGACGCCGATCCAACTGCATTCCTGCAAAATGGCGATACCTTTGTAAGCCTTGAAACTTCTAACCCTAGTAACGATGATAATGTCTTCTTCGTTGCATTTACTTCTACCTTTGCTATTGATGAAGTAGACGGTGATCCAGTAGATCCTACAGATCCTCAAGACCCCCCAACTAATGTTCCAGAGCCTGCAAGTTTGATTCTATTTGCTCTGGGCCTGCTTTCTTTGGGAATGGTTCGCCGCATTCGTTCTTAATTTCTAAAGCTATTTTTTCAAACTATACGCCGCTTTTTAAGCGGCGTTTTGGTTTCTGGCGTTTGTGTTTACCCCTGACAGCTCTTATGTCTTGACCATAGGTAAATCATGCCAATCAGTGGTATAACAGGGTGAGCGGTGTTGTTGTCGCATAGGCCAGCGTTGTCTGATTCCTTCACCCGCAAGAAAAGCGGCACCTGAGCCATAACGTTGATTAATTTTGTCCAGGGTTGCCATCAGTGCATCGGCACTTTTTCCCTGTGAAGCCTGAAAAATATCCTGCTGATAATATTGTTTTGACGTGATTTCTATTAAACCGACGCCGGATTTAAGGTACTTGTAACCGGGGCGATAGAGTTTGCGAACCGCTTGTTTTGCATTGGCGGCGACGACTCGACTGTCATCGGTTGGATAGGGCAGTTTTACTACGGTGCTGTTGCTGTAGTAATTGGGTTGGTGGGGTGATGTGTGAATAAAGACATGGATGGTCGATACCAAATGCTGTTGTGCTCTAAGTTTTTCTGTTGCACGGCAAGCGTAGAGGCCCACAGCCTGTAACAGGGGTTCCAGTTCAGAGGGTTTGTTACCAAAAGAGCGGCTACAGTAAATCTGTTTTTTATCCGGCGGATTGTCTTCCAAATCTAGACATGTAGTCCCATTGAGTTCTTCCACAGTTCTTTCCAGGCAGACACTGAAATGTCGCCGAATTGTTTTGGGGTTGCTGCTGGCAAGGTCCCAGGCAGTATGAATGGCCTGTTGTTTTAATCGCTTTCCAATACGTGAGCCCACACCCCAGATTTTGGTCACGGGTACTCGGCGCATCAGCCACTGCCATTTTTCTGGTTTATCCAGCAAGCATACTCCCTGGCATTTCGGAATATTTTTTGCCGCATAGTTGGCCAGTTTCGCCAGGGTTTTACTGGGTGCTATTCCCACGCTGACGGGCATTCGAACCTGTTGCCACAGGGTGTTCTTCATGTTTT
>JAJFKD010000079.1 GCA_021773405.1 Porticoccus sp. | reverse complement strand
GACAAAGGTCATTGGGTAGAAGTTATCGCATCAATTTTTAAGCGTGGAGACACTGTGGATGAAAATCTAGGATCTCAGCTGGTATCATGCTTAACAAATCAATAGGGTTTGCGTCATTAATTCTTGTTGATTCTAAATTTTAAAAAAGCACCCGACAACGCATAGTCCCTTCAATACCTTTTAATGCTTTCAGTGCAATATCACTGTATTCAGCATCCACATCCAAAACAACGTAACCCACTTTTTCTGTGGTTTGCAGGTGCTGCCCGCAAATATTGATATTGTTGTCGGAAAACACTTGGTTAATTGCTGTCATTACACCGGGCACATTATGGTGTACGTGTAATAAGCGGTGGGTTCCAGTGTGAGGCGGTAGAGAAACCTGTGGGAAGTTAACTGCGCTAATAGTGGTGCCGCTGTCACTGTAGCGGGCCATTTTTTCAGCTACTTCCAGGCCAATGTTTTCTTGCGCTTCCTGAGTGGAACCGCCGATATGTGGCGTTAGAATCACATTGTCGAATTGTCTCAGGGGCGAAATAAATTCTTCCTGATTTGATTTTGGCTCTGTTGGGAACACATCAATAGCAGCACCGGACAGGTGCTTGCTTTCCAGTAATGCACTTAGGGCATCGATATCGACAACTTGGCCTCGTGCTGCATTAATCAGGATGCCGCCTTTCTTAATGGCACCTAGCTCTTCTGGGCCCATCATATATCGAGTGGCATCGGTGTCGGGTACATGGAGTGAAACCACATCAGAGCTGCCTAGCAGTGCTTTCAGGCTGGGCACTTGTTCTGCATTGCCCAGGGGCAGCTTGGTGACGACATCATAAAATTTGACGCGCATACCCATGGATTCAGCCATCACACTGATTTGGCTGCCAATATTGCCATAGCCAACAATGCCCAGGGTTTTGCCACGGACTTCATAGGAGTCTGCGGCAGACTTTAGCCAGGTACCGCGATGGGCTGCTGCACTTTTTTCAGGAATGCCGCGCATCAGCATAATGGTTTCAGCAATGACTAATTCTGCAACACTGCGAGTATTGGAATAAGGTGCATTGAAGACAACTACACCGTGTTCTGTGGCTGCTTGAAGATCAACTTGGTTGGTGCCGATACAAAAACAACCGACGCCGATCAGTTTCTTGCCAGCTTCAAATACCTTGCGGTTGAGCTGGGAGCGTGAGCGGATACCGACGAAGTGAAAATCCTTAATTTTTTCGATTAATTCATCTTCAGGCAGGGCTGATTTCAGGTATTCCACATTGGTATACCCAGCAGCTTCCAGGGTTGCTACAGCGGAAGGGTGAACACCTTCGAGCAGTAAAAACTTGATCTTGGCTTTGTCTAATGAAAAGCCCAATGAAGAGTCTAAAGAAAGGTTGCCCATGCTGTCCTCAGTGGTTGCTCTACTAACTTCGTAGGCGGTTAATCTATCTCAAAAAAGGGCGGCTATGATAACATGCACGCCCTTTTATAACTGTCCTTTTTGGAGATGTTTAAGATGTCCGCTTCTGGTTCGCCCAAGAATATTCCAGCGACTATTTTGGAAAAATTGTGTGACATTGTTGGTGAGCAGCGAGTGCTGACCGATGAGGTGTCTTTCCAGCAATATGGTGTGGATAGAACCACTGTTTGGGAAGCTTCCCCTGGTGTTGTGGTTTTGCCTGGCAGTACGGAAGAAGTGCAGGCTATTGTGCAGCTGGCTAATGCTGAAAACCTTGCTGTGGTGCCATCTGGTGGGCGTACAGGTTTGAGTGGCGGTGCCGTTTCTAAAGATGGCGAAATTGTTATTGCCATGGATCGAATGAAAAAAGTGGTGGCTTTCAATGAGGTAGACCGCATTGTCACCGTAGAGGCCGGCATGGTGACGCAGCAGTTACAAGAATTTGCCGAAGAGCAGGGGATGTTTTACCCCGTTGACTTTGCCTCTGCTGGGTCGAGTCAGATTGGTGGGAATATTGCTACCAATGCAGGTGGTATCAAGGTGATTCGCTATGGCATGACCCGCGACTGGGTCATGGGTCTGAAAGTCGTTGATGGTAATGGCAATATTTTAGAGTTGAATCAGGGTTTGGTAAAAAACAATACCGGGCTGGATTTTCGTCATTTGTTTATTGGCTCTGAAGGTATGCTCGGCATTATTACCGAAGCATCTATACGTTTGACCCGTAAGGCTCAAGAGCTCACTGTTTTGGTTCTAGGTGTGGTGGATTTCCCCAGTATTATGGGGGTATTAAAAACCTTTAATGACGGTATGGATCTTACCGCTTTTGAGTTTTTTACCCACAATGGTATGGAAAAGGTCATTGCACACAGTGAAGTGCCGGCACCGTTTGAAACGGCTTCGCCCTTTTATGCATTGATTGAATTTGAGCAACTGTCTGAAGCCGATTTAGAGCGCGCCATGGAACTGTTTGAAACCTGTATGGAAGAGGGATGGGTAGAAGATGGTGCGATCAGTCAAAGCTTGTCTCAGGCAGAGAATCTTTGGAAATTGCGTGAGGATATGTCCGAAACTATTTCCCAGTGGAAGCCCTATAAAAATGATATCAGTGTCAGCGTGTCACAAATGCCTGCGTTTATTGAAAAGGTTGATGTATTAGTAGCAGAACAGTATCCGGATTTTGAAATCGTTTGGTTTGGCCATATTGGTGACGGCAACATTCACCTAAATATCCTCAAGCCTGACGATCTTTCCGTGGAAGAATTTACCGACCGTTGTGGCGGTGTGAGTAAACAGGTGGCTGCTTTAATCAAGGAGTTTAATGGCAGTGTTTCTGCTGAACACGGTGTTGGCTTGTTGAAAAAAGATTACCTGGGCTACACTCGTTCTGAAACTGAGCTGCAGCTTATGCGCCAGATTAAACAAGTATTTGATCCAAAGGGTATTATGAATCCAGGCAAAGTAGTTGATTCCTTATAAGTAGTGGATGTTCCCTAAATAAAGCTTAATAGGAAAGATGATGACTGAAGACGCGAACAAGGACGATAACAATACGCCTCAACCATTAGAACAGTCAGTAGAGGTTGTAGGAACGGCAGAAGCCGCCGTTGACGATAAGCTAAAAAATCTGACCCAATTGGTTTATATCCTTCAAGCGATTAGTTTGGCGGTAGGGCTCACTGCTATTGCTGGCCTGATACTGAATTACCTTAAACGAGATGAAGTAAAGGGCACCTACCTTGAAGATCACTTTAGCTGGCAAATAAAAACCTTTTGGTATGCATTGATTGGCGTCATTCTCGGTTGGTTGTTGGTGATTGTTCTCGTAGGGTTTTTGATTTGGGCAGTGGTTGGCCTTTGGTATATCTACCGCATTGTTAAGGGGTGGTTGGCGTTAAATGATGGCAAAAGTCCTTAGCATGTTTAACTTAAATTAAGAGCCCTTAAACTAAAATCAGGAGTCCAGTAGTGCGCTATTTTGATCATAGTATTCATTTTGCCGATGGAGGCTCACAACAAATTCCTGTCGGTAAAGTGGTATGCGTTGGTCTTAACTACAGTGACCATGTGGCAGAAATGAACAGTCAGCAGGCCGCTGAGCCGGTTCTTTTTCTTAAGCCAGCCAGTGCTTTAGTGCCCTTGGAGCAGCCTGTAGCGATTCCAGTAGAGTTTGGTAGTTGTCACCACGAAGTAGAAATGTCCATTTTGATTGGAGAGCAGCTAGCAGACTGTACTGAACAGCAAGCCGCTGATGCCATTATTGGTGTGGGTGTGGCATTAGACTTAACGTTACGCGACTTACAAAATCAGTTTAAACAGAAAGGGCACCCCTGGGACAAAGCCAAAGGGTTTGATGGCGCTTGCCCTGCATCAGCTTTTGTTGATCGTTCACAAGTGGATGATTTACAAGATCTGGAG
>JAJFKD010000078.1 GCA_021773405.1 Porticoccus sp. | reverse complement strand
TATCATTGTACCTACTAGACGCGGACGTATGGCTAACTATGTGACTAATTGTCATCCTCAAGCACCGATTATCTGTGCCTTTACCAACGACAGCAGAACACGACGTCAGCTAGTTATGAGCCGAAACGTTCTGAGCTTCCGTATTAACTTTAGTGATGACCCAGAGAAAACGCTGGCAACTGCAGCGAAAATATTGATCGAACGCTCTGAATTTTCTCCTGAAGACAGGCTAGTCGTTATTTCCGATGCATTAGCCGGCTCAGGTATTGATGCAATTCAAATTCGCCAGCTAGGTGATTTGTTAACCGTTGAAACTGAATAACGATAAAAATATTCACAAAGGGTGGGCAACCCAGTATGGGAATGAGCATGTATAAAATTGCTTATAAAAAAATTGTCCACCCAATATTTACTGTACCAATAACATTCGCTTTCTTCATAAGCCTAAGCATCCTACTAGCACCGTTATCTAGCCAAGCATCACCCAGTAAAAATCTCACGGATCATTTATCTGCCACCAATGTTATTTTATTTATTGGCGATGGAATGGATGAACACCAAATTACAATGGCCCGTAATTATCTCTATGGCCCAAAGGGATTATTTGCCATGGAGCAAATGCCCATTCGCAGTTCAGTCAAAGTGCAAACCCTTCGCGAAGACAATTCGAAACAATTTAGACATATTGCAGACAGCGCTAATACGGCTAGCACCCTGGCCACAGGGGTACTGACCAGCAAGGGAAGAATTGCTACTACTGCACTAACAAACCATGCACTGCCAACTATTCTTGAAGATGCACAACGGGCAGGTTACCGGACAGGAATAGTCACAACAGCCAGTCTTACCGATGCTACACCTGCAGCCTTTGCGTCACACTCACCCCACCGTGACTGTGAAAGTCCTGAGGATATGGAGGCCAGACATCCCTTTATTCCAGCAACACAACAATGTACTCACAATCAAAAAAAGCGAGGTGGCCAAGGATCTATTGTCGAACAATTAATTAACAATAATGTCGATGTTTTATTGGGTGGTGGTAAAAAATATTTTAAGCAGTCTGCCGCCAAAAAAACTTTTATCGAACAAGCCCAGAACAAAGGTTATACCCCCTTGCAAACGCTGACAGATATTCAGGGCACACCCAATCACTCCAAACTGCTCGGGTTATTTGCTAAAAAACATCTTCCAACAGAATGGATCGGTGAAAATCACCATCGAGCAGAAAAGATTAAGACGGATACTAATGGCAATGCCATTTACCCAAAGCCGTTTAGCTGTACGACTAATACTCGGTTCAAAAATATTCCAACACTCAGCCAAATGACCGATAAAGCATTACAAACTTTATCTCACAACAACACCAAAGGCTTTTTTCTCATGGTGGAAGGTGCTTCCATCGACAAGCAAGCCCATAAAAGAAACCCATGTGGGCAGATAGGCGAGCTTCGTGCTTTTGACGAATCAATTTCCAAAGGAAGAGAGTTCGCTTCTAAATTCTCTAATACTCTCGTGATTGTCACTGCAGACCACGGTCAAGCCGGGCAAATAGTTCCTCTACCTGAAAGCTATGAACTTGTTAGTAACGCCGTTACAGCACCCCAATACCCTACTGGCTATTACGCTGTACTAAAGACCTTATCAGGAGAGCTAATGGCAGTGAGCTATGCCACAAACTCATCACCTCAAGGCTTGTGGGAAATGCATACCGGCACTAATGTGCCAGCGTTTATGGAGGGGCCAGGGTTAAAAAATATACCGATTACTATTAATCAACGTTATATCAATAGCCTTATGCGGCAACACTTAAAGCTAGAACCTGTTAAGTGAAGCGACTGACATTTTCCGTAAATCTTTTTTCAGAAACCCTGCTTTAAACTCAAAAACTCAGTTTAAAAAAACCTGATAGGCGGGATTATCAGTCTCATCAACCCAGGTGTAACCTAGCTCATCAAGGAAAGCGGCTACTTTCTTGCGCTCCCCAGCTGACACCTGTAAACCTGCCAGTACTCGCCCATAAGCCGCACCGTGGTTACGATAATGGAACATGGAAATATTCCAGCGCCCACCCAGCTTATCTAGAAACTGCATTAAGGCCCCTGGACGCTCAGGGAATTCAAACCGGTAAACCACTTCGTCGGTAGCTTCTTCAGCACGCCCACCTACCATATGGCGGATATGCAATTTAGCAATTTCATTATCAGTCATATCTACCAAGGGATACCCCTTACACTTAAGGTCAGACACTAACTGGAAACGATCTTCATCGGACATCACTTGCACGCCCACAAAGATATGCGCCTGGGAAGGATCTCCCATGCGGTAATTAAACTCGGTGATATTACGCTTGCTAAGTGCGGCACAGAACTTCTTAAAGCTGCCAGGCTGCTCAGGAATCGTCACGGCCAAAATGGCTTCGCGCTTCTCACCTATTTCCGTGCGCTCAGAAATATAACGCAGACGATCAAAGTTAATATTAGCGCCACTGTCGATGGCCACAAGTGTTTGCCCTTGCACGCCATTGCTCTCAACATATTTCTTCAAGCCAGCCACACCCAGTGCACCCGAAGGCTCACAGATGGATCGAGTATCATCAAAGATATCCTTAATCGCTGCGCTGATCTCATCGGCTGAAACTGTGACCACCTCATCTACAGTGTCTTTAAGCACTCGAAATGTTTCTTTGCCGATTTGAGCAACAGCAGTGCCGTCGGCAAAAATTCCCACATGTTTCAGACGCACTCGCCGCCCGGCATCCAATGCTGCTTTCAAACAAGCCGCATCATCGGGTTCTACCGCAACCACCCTCACATCAGGGCGAACATATTTAATGTAAGCAGCCATGCCTGCGCAGAGCCCACCTCCACCCACGGGAATAAATACAGCGTCCAGTGGACCAGAGACCTGGCGCAGAATTTCCATAGCAATGGTGCCTTGGCCTGCAATGACATCCGGATCGTCAAAAGGGTGGATATAGGTCATACCCTTTTCCACTACTAACTTCTGAGCATAATCCGAGGCATCGTCATAGGTATCACCTCGCAGCATCACTTTGGCACCACGGGCTTTTACCGCATTCACTTTAATCTGAGGTGTTGTATTAGGCATAACAATGGTGGCTTTAACCCCCATTTTTTTTGCCGACATGGCTAAACCCTGAGCATGGTTACCCGCAGAAGCAGCTACCACACCCTTGGCCAATTGCTCCTCACTGAGCGTTAGCATCTTGTTGTATGCACCACGAAGCTTGAACGAAAATACAGGCTGCAAATCCTCTCGCTTCAGCAAAACCTTATTGCCAATACGTGAAGAAAGTTGCACCGCCTCATCAATAGGTGTTTCCACCACCAAATCATAGATGCGGGCGTTAAGAATACGTTTTACGTAGCTTTCTGGCATTTTTCAAAGTGCACTTTTGTTGGAAGTTATTGTTAAAGGTTGCTGTTAAAGCTATTTTTTAACCGGATAAAACCAATAGTAAAGGCAAAGCCTGTGCCGATCCACATTATCTGTTCTTTCAGGTGACCTTATCTATCCTTTAAGGTAACGTTCCGTATAATAATCCTCTACATCAACCACTCGCCGAACAGTCCCTATCATGACATCAGATACAAATCTCAGCCCACAAGATGCCCTAAAAAAAGCCGTAGCCCAAGCAGCGGTGGATTACACTCTAAGCAAAATTGATGACACCAGCATCGTTGGTATCGGCACAGGCTCCACAGCCAACTTTTTCATTGATTTACTGGCAGAGCATAAAGCTAAAGTTGCAGGAACTGTTGCCAGCTCAGAAGCATCAGCCGACCGGTTAAAGCAGCACGGCATTCCCGTATACGATTTAAACGCTGTCGATGAAGTGACTATTTATGTCGATGGCGCCGATGAAACTAATCCGCACCTAGAATTAATTAAAGGTGGAGGCGCTGCACTAACACGAGAAAAAATAACCGCAGCCGTAGCAAAAGAATTCCTATGTATTGCCGATGGCTCTAAGTGGGTAGATAACTTAGGGGAATTCCCTCTACCCGTTGAAGTGATTCCTATGGCCCGAAGCCACGTAGCAAGAGAATTAGTAAAACTCGGCGGCGACCCTGTTTATCGTGAAGGTGTCATTACCGATAATGGCAATGTTATTATTGATGTTCATCACCTGCACCCCATTAGCCCAGCTCGCATATTAGAAGAAAAAATAAATAATATTACTGGTGTGGTAACCAATGGTTTATTCGCACTAAGGCCAGGGGATGTTTTGATGTTAGGTACTGGAGATGGGGTTAAGACTATTTATGCGAAAGAATGATAGTTTATGTAAATAATATACGAGCCAGTTGTAGTATCTAATACAACCCGGCCCTCCCCATTAAAAAACTATAAAGTACAACTCATATCCTCACCACAACACATGGGTGATTTTATTTTCCCATGATCATTAGGGCATTTAGATATTTGTACTTTTCTACCGTCATCAAGCTCTAAACTGTCATCAACCAACGGCGCGCCGCACTTGCCACAAGTCGCATTTACACTCATACCGCATTTCGAACATTCATAAGTTGCCATTTGAGTTTCCTCTAAAAAAGAAGCTAAAAATATTTATTAACCCTAACCCTAAGGAGTATAGATTATTTTTATCATGCGCCAAGTAATCTTATGGAGTGAGGAGTCGAGCCCCATACCAGATACATTTACCGTTTTATTCTATTGATTGTGTTGTTCTAGCGCATCAGAAAGCTCGTCATCAAAAACTATCTCTTCTATTAGACTATCGACTGCATGACCCATGACCTCGGTCCACGTTTTTTCTAAACCTCCTGCAACTTTTTTCTTGTGCGTCCCTGAATACACAGATGTATAAATAGATTTGTTAGTAATAGCGTCAGAAAAATTTAATGTACACTGTATATCTCCTATAAATTCAACACTCCAAAAATTTACATCAGTTTCAAACCAAAATCGATCAACACTACCAGTTATAACAATAGGTGAATTTTCTAAAATAGAATGTCCGTTATCACCAATAGCGTCAACTAAAGCATTCTCGATAATAGTCTCTACGGGCCTTTCTGTTGTTATATCTGCTGTATGTTGACCATAGCCATTTTTTTTCCAGCCAATACGCTGCTTATCCAACCTAGAATCTTTTAGTTGTGGCGGCTTAAATGTAAGTTTATCAAGATCACTAACTGGACCGATAACATTGG
>JAJFKD010000077.1 GCA_021773405.1 Porticoccus sp. | reverse complement strand
GCAATGTTCGGAGGCCAGTTGTGATTGTCCATCCCCGTTACCCATAGATGGTCAAAGCGCAAGCTACTGCTTTCCAATAGTCCGAGTATCTGAATTGGGGCGTCCTCAGTTTCAGCTTGAAAAATACAATGATCCGTTAGTTGACGAAGTTGCCTCAAAGCATCGTTAAGGGAAACATTCAGATTCAATTGGTCTAGGGATAAATACTGCTCCAAAGTTCTCAACCAGTGTTGATACTGTTGATATTCAATACTGTCAAGGGAGCGCTGTCCTGGCCAGTTAACAACATCGAGTTGTTGCTGGAATAAAGTTAGCCATTGCAGGAAACTGGCTTTTTTTGGCATTTCTCGACGCAGGCTTTCCATTTGTTCTAGTGCTGCACTGAGACTAGGTATGGCCGTTGTATTGTCTTCAGATATATCAGTGATCTCAAATACTTGTTCTGTAAGGTGAAGCTGGTAGCGAAATTCAGAGCTGTTTAACTGGTGCTGGGCGAGATAGCGCAGGCGTTTTTCCCCAGAGGCATTTACTCTTAATCGTTGGTCAGGTGAGGCTTGTTCATAACCCCAGAATGGCGAATTTAGTAGGCGGCATAAGTTTTCTAGAGGCAATTTTTTCCGGTTAAGTGACAGCAGTAGTAATGCTGAGTCAATCATTGGGGTGTTACTTAATGGAATACCGGCAGAAATATTAAAAGGTAGTGCTGACCGGAGTTGATCAGGTAGTTGATGGTTTGGTTCAAGTTGCTGTTTGAAAATACGTTCAACTTGCCCCCTCATTCGTGCTAATTCTGGAATGACAATGCCAATTCGGTGTTCGGGGTTTTCCTTCTGCTTTTGATCTGCCCAGGCAGCGGCAGCGGCAAGTTCTTGCTGTTCATCATAAAAATGAATGCGTTTTGCTGTTGTTGCCGATTGATCAGTGCGGTTACTTCCAACAAGATGCTGGCTGACCTTTAGCGCCGTTGCTGTGAGCAATGCCTGGTATAAAGGAGGAATACTGTCAAAACCCACGGTGATAATGTGTGTATGTGGTGCTTTATTGCCACTTTCATAGGCATGAAGTAATGCGGAAATCCCATCGGCGGGGGTGATCAATAGATGTTGTTTCAGTTTTTTGCGAAAAGCTTCAATCCATCGATATAACAGTGGTGAGCTCTGATGTTGTTCTTGTTTGAGGGCTGTCTGCAACTCTACCCTCAATTCAGAGAGTGGAATCTGCCAGCGCTGAATAATACTGTAACTGTTGCGGGCTAATGTGGAAAAGTTGGAAGGAAGTAGTGTGTCGGGTTTTTCCGAATCTTCTACTATCACTTCCTCCCAGAGTATTTCTTCCATAGCTTGGGAGATGATGGCACCCTTAGCAGAATACTCAGATCCGGCATCACAGCAGCATAGCCATTGTTCGTGGCTCCACTGTTCGATGGCGTGTATTTCTGGTTGAGTCCAACACGAGTTGCCGCACTGTTGTTGGTACTGACCCCATGCTTGGCGGATTTTTGTCGCCAGTCGGTTGTTGGATGTCAGTATTAAAGCACCTGCTTCAATGTCGCTCTTAAGCGTAGCAATATCAAAAAGCGGGCGCATCATGGTGGGTATCTTTGTTATCCTAACGTTGCATTCTATGTATGTGGGGTTTTTAGGGTGTAGAGATCATAGGTGTTGAGTTTATGGATCTCGTAACCCAATGATCTCATAACCCCACTCATCACAAAAGTGATGGGTAAGACTTGCCCTACTGCCGGATCGATAAATTACATGGTTATCAGTGAACAAAATTTAATATTTCTTCTTGCCGGTTCAGTTTTAGGCCTGGGGCTTGGCAGCTTGTTGGTATTTCTTATTAGCCGAGCCTCAGCAAGTCGTCAACAGGCTGTTGCAGAGACGACTCAAAACGCATTATCAGATGAATTAGAAATTGTCCGTGAAAGGTTGGAAACGCGAGGGCAAGAAGTTAGTACTTTGCGCGAAGAAGCAATGGTTCTTAATCGGGATAAAGCATCATTGGAAGCTCGGCTTGAAGGAGACCGTACCCGCTATGAGGAACAACTCCAGTTGTTGAAGCAGGCAAAAGAAAATCTAACCCAAGAATTTGAAAACCTGGCCAACCGCATTTTTGATGCCAAGCAAGAGAAATTTTCTCAGCAATTTTCCCAACAAAGCAAACAAACCCTGAATGCGACAATAGACCCACTACGGAAGGACATCACAGATTTTCGTAAGAAAGTAGAAGATACCTATCATAAGGAGAATTCTGAACGTAATAAATTAATTGGGCAGGTAGTAGAGTTGCAAAAGCAGGCCCAGAGGGTAGGTGAAGATGCTGTGCAATTGGCCAATGCTCTAAAAGGAGATAGCAAGTTTCAGGGAAATTGGGGTGAGGTAGTTCTCGAGCGTATTTTGGAACAGTCTGGCCTGACAAAGGGGAGAGAATACGATACACAGGTTTCCCTCAAAGATGATGAAGGGCAACGCCGCAATCCAGATGTGATAGTACATTTGCCTGATCAGCGGGATATCGTGATTGATGCGAAAGTATCACTAACGGATTATGAACGTTATTGTCGTACGGAAGATAACGTTGAAAAGCAGCAGTTTTTAAAGCAACACCTCAACTCTATCCGTTCTCATATCACGGGTCTGAGCCGGAAGTCCTATGAACAATTAGAGGGTATTAATACCCTTGATTTTGTCTTGATCTTTGTCCCCATTGAAGCTGCTTTTATGGTGGCACTTGAGCAGGACCACACGCTATTTCGAGATGCTTACGACAAAGGTATCATTTTAGTGAGCCCCAGTACGTTATTAGCGACACTCAGAACCATTCACAATATTTGGCGCTATGAAGATCAAAACCGAAATGCTGAAAAAATAGCCGCTGATGCGGGCAAGCTATATGACCAATTAGTGCTTGTTGTTGAGTCTTTGGATGATTTGGGGAGGCATCTTGATAAGAGTCAGATGGCGTGGGATCAAACTCGCAAACGGTTAGTAGAGGGCCGAGGCAATTTGGTGAAAAAATTTGAAGATCTAAAACAATTGGGTGCGCGTGCAAAACGTGAATTACCAGAAAATTGGCGTAACGAAGCAAATGATCAGAATGAAATGCCCCAATTAAAAGATACTCCTTCTGATTTAGATGTTTCAGAATAACCCATATTCAGTAGAAGAATGCCTAATACCATAAACGTGTAATTCGTTTTTTATCTATGACTTAAATCTTCTGTGCCTCCTGGTATTGTGGTTGCAAATCACGACACCAGCTTAGGGAATATAAACTTAGAGAGTATTTGTTTAGAGAGCACCTGGTTAGAGAGTATCTATTTAGAGAGAATTTATGAACACAATGTGGTTTCTCATCATAGCATTAGCTATTTTGATTATTGTTGGATTGAGTGGTTATGCAATATATCTGTATTTAAAGCTACGCACTCAAACTGCTGAAAGGGAAAAAAAAGAGCAGGAGCTATCAGAAGAACTGGCAGGCCGTCGCGAGCACTATCGAGACAGCGTCAGAGTGATCTGTTCAGCAATTGTAGAAGAACAGGTCAGCCTTACTGAAGGTGCAATTAGAATTAGTATGTTGGTTTCACAGCTTGAATTAACGGAGCAAGAAAAAGTTGATTTCCAGGTCTTTTTTCAACTGACACAAGCAACATCCCATATTCCTATCTTGGAAGAATGGAAAAGTTTGAGTAAAAAAGAAAAATTGAGCTTTGACCAGGAGCGAGAAAAACTGGAAGAATCTTTCAAAACATTTCTAGAGGATTCTGCACGCCGTGTTCTCGATGGTTCTGTGACAGCAGCAGGAAAATCATTTGTTGGTCAAGCCTCAGCCCTTCATGGCAGCCAAGACAAACCAAAAACCGAACCGAATGAGCCACTTTATTATTCTGTGGGAAACGATCAAAAAAATAATCAGGATTAAAATATTTCAATGACAATTGAGCAAGCTTTGTTACAGCGTAGCAATTCCAGCTGCGAATTATGTGGAAAAGATTCAAACCTATCGGTTTTTGCCGTACAGCCCCATGAGCATAACACTGAGGATCAATCTGCTTTACTTTGTGATATCTGCCTAGGGCAGGTGGAAGCACCTGATACTATCAATGCAAACCACTGGCGTTGTTTAAATGACAGCATGTGGAGTCAAATCCCCGCTGTTCAAGTGATGGCTTGGCGTCTATTGACGCATCTTTCAGCTGAAGGGTGGCCCCAGGACCTTTTAGATATGTTGTATCTTGAAGAAGATACCCTTGCATGGGCTAAAGCAGGTGATGTATCAGGTCGTACTAATAGCTCAGATGTAGAGTCTGATGAGAATCCTACGTTAGACAGTAATGGGGCGGCTCTACAAGCTGGTGACACGGTCACATTAATTAAAGACTTGGATGTAAAAGGAGCGGGCTTTACCGCGAAGCGGGGCACAGCAGTCCGAAATATATCGTTAACATCAAATCCGGAACACATCGAAGGGAGAGTAAACGGTGTCCGAATTGTGTTATTAACCTGCTATTTAAAGAAGTCTAACTAGTATTTAACAAGTTGAACTAGCTCAAAAAATAACAGGCTAATGGTGTCACCTTTTTAGTTTATAGAAGGTGAATTATGAGGAAGAAGGTTCAAGGTAAGGGATAGTACCTGCAGCATCAGTGTCATCGATAATGTATACATTACTGATACTGCCCTGAATGCGAGATTTTCTAAACTCCTCATAATCAGGATCGTTGATAAATGCCTGAGCATCATCCATGGTTGGAAATTCTACCACTGCAATTAGGGATACATTGTTAGGCTCACCCTCTGTTTGGATTACATTCCCACTACGGGATAGGTATTTCCCCCCGTGCTTGTGCACGATGTCATGAACATTGATGGCATATCCGGATACCCAGGATTCATCGGTAATAGAAACAGAACCTATCAAGTATGCAGCCATATTTATTTCCCCTTTTGAATGTTATTTCTTTATACCGCTAGTAATTAACCAATTACGCCTAATGCGGCGAGGAAGTTAGTAACAGGGTAGATAATTGCAAACCACATAATATATAAGAAGATACAGTATGCAAGGACACGCCAATTGGACTGAAAACTGTAATTTGCGGTATCTTCAATGTCGTCCTTGCTCATCTGCATTGAGTTGACAACTTGCAAGGCACAGAGTGAATAAACCACTTGAATGATGATGCCTAGTATCTGTTGTGGTAGAAACTGGGGAAAAGTGATCAGCGCTATGACAAAGGCAATGCCATAAATAACAGTAAATTTGGCTTCGTTAGATTTACCGAGCGTTTTAAAGTTTTTCCACAAAAAAAACAACATGGCTAATGGCCCCCCAAACAATGAGCCTATTAGCACCTGATTAGGTGAGTACATCTTTAATTCATTAATGGTTATATCATTCATAGAATATTCTTTTACGTTATCTCAGTAATTTTTTATTAAATTGTCTGAATTCAAATTTATTCGTCAGTCTCTATAGCAGTTGCTTTAATGGCGGGGGATTCAAGAGAGGGCTCTTTAATGAAAACACGATCTTTGCCTAAAAACTCAGGAGCTTGTACCGAGAGTACCTTTAATGGCTTGTCTGATAGTACGGTGACTGCATGAGGTGTGTTTTCAGGAATTCTAAGGTAGTCGCCAGGACCAATTTCTATTTTTTCCTCACCTTGTTGAAATATTCCTCGACCCTCTAGTACGAAGATAGTTTCTGTATGAATGAGGTGCTTATGTAAGGGCACTTGTTTTTTAATAAAAATAACAAAATCAGATGAATTGGCATCGCTGGCAATTTTGTGGGCATAGATATTGCCTGCATCAGGGGGTAATGTTATTTCTGATAGGGAAAGCCGTTCTGCTTGAACGGTACTGAAAAAGAAAAGAGCTAAAATAAGAAAAATAAAGTTCTGTGTTTTACGTTGTGTTAGCAGAGCTTTGGTTGTCGCTTTATTGATTTTCATTAAAGAGTTGCCTGTAGGATATTCGGCGTATTTTTTGAGGATATGGTACCACCAGTAATGGATTTACTATAAATAAAAAAAAGCCCCTGGTAGCACATGGCCAACAGGAGCTTTATTTATATCTGACTATTCCTATAAATTTTACTTCGCGTAGTCTTTAGGCTTGGCTCAGTAAATCATTTAAGGTATTGCTAGGGCGCATAGCTTTTTCAGCTTTTTCAGGATCTGGCTGGTAGTAACCACCGATATCAACCGAATGCCCTTGGCAGTTAGTCAATTCTTCAACAATTTTGTCTTCATTGGCGGCAAGGGATTTAGCCAAACCGGCAAAGGCAGTTTGTAACTCAGAGTCTTCTGTCTGTTCTGTCAGAGCCTGCGCCCAGTACAATGCCAGGTAGAAGTGGCTGCCACGGTTATCCAGCTCTCTTACTTTACGAGAGGGGGATTTGCCATTATCCAGCAACTTACCTGTTGCCTGATCCAGAGTTTTGGCCAAAATAGCAGCTTTTGGATTACCATTTTTAGTCGCAATGTCTTCCAGTGAAACTGCGATAGCCAAGAACTCACCTAGTGAATCCCAGCGCAAATGACCCTCTTCTTCAAATTGTTGTACGTGTTTTGGCGCAGAACCACCAGCACCGGTTTCAAACAGTCCACCACCTGCCATGAGAGGCACAATAGAGAGCATTTTGGCACTGGTTCCGAGTTCAAGAATTGGGAACAAATCTGTTAGGTAGTCGCGCAATACATTACCTGTAACAGAGATAGTATCTTTACCGTGTCTCAAGCGCTCCATAGTGTAGCGAATCGCTTTATCAGGGGTCATGATGTAAATACGAAGGCCGTCGGTATCATGGTCTTTCAAGTATTTTTCAACTTTCTTGGTCATCTCTTCATCGTGGCCACGCTTTTCATCTAGCCAGAAGATTGCGGGCATACCGCTCGCACGCGCACGGGTAACAGCCAATTTGACCCAATCTTGGATGGGGGCATCTTTAGCTTGGCACATACGCCAGATATCGTTTTTCTCGACATTGTCGTGTTGTAGAACCACGTCACCATTTTGGTTGACGATGCGTACGGTTCCATCTGCAGGTACTTCAAATGTTTTATCGTGAGAGCCGTATTCTTCAGCTTTCTGTGCCATCAGACCAACATTGGGCACGGTACCCATAGTGGTTGGGTCAAAGGCATCGTGATGCTTACAGAAATTAATCATTTCTTGATAGATAGTCGCGTAGCAGCTATCAGGAATAACCGCTTTGGTATCTTTTAATTTACCGTGGGCATTCCACATCATGCCGCCGCTTCGGATCATGGCAGGCATAGACGCATCGACAATGACATCACTTGGGACGTGAAGGTTGGTGATGCCTCTATCAGAGTCAACCATAGCCATTTCAGGACGTATTTCGTAGCAGTAGCGGAAGGCATCTTCTACTTCAACACGCTTGGAGTAGGGTAGCTTATCTACTTTGCGCAACACGCTGCCAATACCATCATTGGGGTTAACATCTAATTCTTCTAGGGTTTCTGCATATTTTTTAAAGGCATCTTCGTAGTAAACAGTGACGGCATGACCAAAGATAATAGGGTCAGAAATCTTCATCATGGTTGCTTTCAGGTGAAGCGAGAACAGTAGGTTGGCTTTTCTTGCTCCTTCCATTTCTTCTTCGAGAAACTTGCGTAATGCCTTAACGCTCATGAATTGGGCGGAAACTATTTCAGCTTCCTGAACAGCGATATTGTCTTTCAGAACGGTAGTTTTTCCATCGCTTTCGACCAGTTCGATCCTGAGGCTGTCAGCACTTTCCATCGTGGTGGAAATGTCACTATGATAAAAATCGCCGCTGCGCATGTGGGCGACATGTGTTCTGGACGCCTGGCTCCACTTACCCATGGAATGTGGGTGTTTGCGCGCGTATTCCTTAACTGCAGAAGGCGCACGTCTGTCAGAGTTACCTTCACGTAATACTGGATTTACAGCACTGCCAAGCACCTTGGCATACGTGGATTTGATGGCTTCTTCGTCCGCGTTTTGAGGCGCTTCAGGGTAATTGGGGATGTTGTAGCCCTGGGATTGCAGTTCAGCAATGGCTTCCTGTAACTGAGGGATAGAAGCACTGATGTTTGGCAGTTTGATAATGTTGGCATTGGGTACCTGGGTAAGTTCACCCAGTTCTTTTAGAGCATCAGGTACCTTTTGTTCGTCAGTCAGATTCTCTGGAAAGGAAGAAAGGATACGTCCCGCTAGTGATAAATCACTGGTTTCTACTTCAACGCCTGCAGCTTCAGTAAACGTGTTAACAATGGGTAGTAAAGAGTAGGTCGCCAATGCTGGCGCTTCGTCGGTCTTGGTATAGATGATTTTAGATTTTTGATCAGTCATGTTATTCCCTCAATGGCAATTGCTGGCCGTTAGGGTCACCTTAGAATAGATCCCGGTCAGAATAGATACCGGCCAGTGGGAGGTGACCTCTTATAAATTCTGGGGCCACATGATACAGAAAAACGTCAGTACTTAATAGGTTGTAAAAAAACTACAGGGTAATAAATTAGGCTTTTTGACCCATATCAAGCGGGTTTTGGCGTCACCTCATCACAAATGCTCTTAATGAAAGGGTGTGGAAACAGAATATGGAGAGAATTACTGAACCCTTGGGCGCCTTGGGTCAAGACTTACACCTGAGTAGTTACACAACTAAACATCCTCAAAAAGTCATAAATAACGTCATGTAAAATAAATACGCAAAAAGGCAGAACAATAACGAGTTGGTATATCAGTTTGGTTTTTGTTGTTTGCCATACATCTAAAAAAGAAGCTAAATTTTGTAGATTTGGAAGTTTATTAACAAGATTGTGGTTAGTGAATAAATATAACGAGCTGTCTTTTCAGCCCTGGTAATAGAATGGATATATTTATGGCTTCTTTTTCAACAAAACGCCGGATTCCAAATGATGGGTATAGGGAAACTGATCAAAGATAGCGAAGTGTTCAATTGTGTGGGTTTCGCAAATACCTTCCAGATTATTTTTTAATGTTTCTGTGTTACAGGAAATATAGAGAATATTATCGAACCGTTTAACCAGCTCTACAGTGGCATCATCTAGCCCGGCCCGTGGTGGGTCGACAAAAATAGTGCTGAAATTATAGCTTTTTAGGTCGATATCTTTAAGGCGACGGAAGGGGCGAACGCCGTTTAGAGCCTCGGTGAATTCTTCACTGGACATGCGAACAACGGTGATATTGTCGATGCTGTTTGCAGCGAAATTATATTCAGCGGAACGAACAGAGATTTTTGATATTTCTGTAGCTAACACGCGATCAAAATTCTGTGCCAGGGCACAGGTAAAGTTGCCATTACCACAGTACAGTTCGAGTAAGTCTCCTTGGCATTGGGTGCTGTGTTCCACAGCCCAGCTAAGCATTTTCTGGTTAACCCGAGCATTGGGTTGGGTAAAGCCAGTTTCTACTTGTTGGTAATGGTAGTTTTTGCCAGCTATTTGTAGCTGTTCGATAACGAAGTCTTTATCCAGTACAACTTTTTGTTTGCGACTACGGCCAATAATAGGTGCGTCTAGTTGTTGTTGCAGCGTTCTGGCCGCTTGTTCCCATTCCTGCCCTAAGGGTTTGTGATAGATCAGGGTAATGAGTGCCTCACCACTCAGTGTGGTAAGGAATTCAGCGCTAAACAGGCGACGACTTATGGTTTCACTGGCGTTGATAGCTTCTAATAATTTTGGCATCAATTGGTTTATAAGCTCAGAACCAATGGGGAAGTCTTTAATAATATAAGGGCGCTTTTCTCCCGGTTTATTCATGGCGTAGTGGGCGCGGCCATCTTCATGCCAAATACGAAATTCTGCACGCATTCTAAAGTGAAGTGGTTCAGAGGTATGTATATCTATTTCGGGTATAGGTAGCCCGCTGAACTCTGCTTTTAGTTGATCTAGCTTTTCATTGAGTTGTTGTTGGTAGTTGTCGGGATTGATAGGTTGCAATGCGGAGCCTCCATGAAGGAGGCGCATTATACTGAATTCTGTTTATGCTATTTATTTTTTCTGTTGTGTTCTTCCCGAACAAGTTTTTGAGCGGCCAGATAGCGTGGTGTTGGGCCAATGTCTTCGTATATTTCGTCGCCTTCTTCTACGCGTATGACTTTACTTCCGGGAATGTAGGGCATTTCGGCTTCAAGTCTTTCTAGCGCTTGTTGTAGCAAACTTCCAGCTAGTTCATCTATTGGGAGATGGTAGATTTTAGACAAGGCCATCAGTTTAATATGGTCTGTTTTGTGAACTCCAATATCTGTTGGAACCAGATCCGCCTGATCGGCAGAGCGTTGCTCCCATTCTGATAATAATTTAGAAAACCCATTGCGACATCCGATAGGTGTCACAACACTCTGATTTTCTTTGTAGTTTATTTTATGATTTTCCTTATAGTCCATGGCGACCTCTTTATTAACCACAGGTGCATTGGTAATGCGTATTAACCTATTAATTTTAGGGTTATTATCATTACGTCTACATTGTTAATGTAGATCATATTATGGGTAAATGGTTCTTAGCGGCTTGGGTTTTCGGTAGTAAAAGAAGAATAAAAAGAATGGAGAAACAAGGTGGGATATAAGAGGCTGTGATCAAAAAAATTAATGTGCCAGTGTCTCATCAAGGGTTACACGATATTACGGCATCAGCGAAAACCGTTGTCAGCGATGCTTCTTTTGGGGATGGCCTGTGTACCTTATATATCCAGCATACCTCTGCGAGTTTGTTGATTCAGGAAAACTATGATCCTTCGGCCAGGATAGACCTGGAAAATTGGTTAAACCGTTTAGTGCCTGAAAATGACAATTTGTATACCCATACGTTGGAAGGCCCGGATGATATGCCTGCCCATATTAAATCGGCTTTAACAGCAGTCTCTATTTCAATACCAGTTATTGATGGGCAATTGGCATTGGGTACGTGGCAGGGCATTTTTTTATGGGAGCATCGCCATCATGTGTCTACACGCCAAGTACTAATTCATTTAGCTTGAGCTCCGTTATAGGTTCAGCCTTCGCTCTGTTATAGATTTAGCTTGCCTAGCGCCACCTTTTGAATATAGCTATTTGATATATATAATTTTTTGTATTCCTCGTAGTACTGCCTTTTCAACGTCTATACTTTTAATCATGTTGATGAAATCAGGACTTTATTCAGTCGTTCAACAGACTATTGTGGCAGGGGTGTTTATTCAATAAGGAAAGCCCCTGAGGTATAGGCTGGGCTTTATGCCCTGATAACCATATCGTGAGGGTAGTTTATGAGACGGCATTATTATATTAGCGATGATCTTGATGATCTGGAGTCTATCGAGAGGGAATTAGAAGAAAACGGTGTGACCACACCACAAATTCATGTGTTGAGTAAGGATGATGCAGGTGTTGAGGAACACCATTTGAACCACGTTCCTTCGTTTATGAAAAAGGATGTTGTGCATTCAACTTCTATTGCGGCTATGTTTGGCTTTTTATGCGCGGTATTAGTGCTTTGCGTCGCTGAATATTCAGGCGTTACAGAAACAGTTGGTTGGGCACCGTTCATTTTACTCGCTGTGATTGTTATGGGTTTTATCACCTGGGAAGGAGGTATGTGGGGTATTCAGGAACCTAATATCCATTTCAAGCGTTTTGAAAAGACGTTAGCTGAAGGTAAGCATGTTTTATATGTGGAGGTTAATAAAAGCCAAGAAGGATTATTGTGGTCTGTCATTGATAGGCATCACAAGTTACTGCGAGCAGGGATTGAAGATTCCTCCAATGGGTTGCTAATTGGTGCTGAAAACAGTGCCCATAGTTTTACTAAGTGGGCGCCATGATATAAGTGTTTTTCTTCGGTTGTTGATAAAAAAGCTGGCGTTTATAGCCAGCTTTTTTTTATTGGGTGAGTTTGTTTTTTGGTAAGTCTTCTTAAACAAGTATATCTGTTCGAGCGGCCATGATGAAGTCGTTTCGATGTAAACCGCCTATTTTGTGAGTCCACCATGTCACTGTTACTTTTCCCCACTCAACCAGAATGGCGGGGTGGTGGTTAGCTTGTTCGGCCAATTCGCCGACACGGTTAGCAAATGCCAGCGCTTCTACGAAGTTTTTAAAGTCGTACTGCCTTTCAAGTTGTAGTACACCGTCTCTGTTTTCAGTATGCCAGTTGGGAGTTTCCTCCAATAGTACAGGTAATTCTT
>JAJFKD010000076.1 GCA_021773405.1 Porticoccus sp. | reverse complement strand
AGGGCGGATCAGGTCATCACCCTGGTCGACTCGATCCTGAAGGGCTATCCGATCAGTTCGTTGATGTTCTGGGCTGTCGATGAGGATCTGAAGCGCGAGTTAAAGATCTACAGTTTCATCGAGCACTGGAAGCCGGGTATGCAGAACCCGACCGCCTCGGCGAATGGCCGGGACGTGACCCTGGTGTTGGATGGCCAACAGCGGATCACGTCGCTGCTGATCTCGCTCCGTGGCAGCTTCGCCGAGAAGGCTAAGCACAAGCGCCGCTCCAGCCCCGATGCCTGGTCGGAAAAGACGCTCTATATTGATCTGCTCGCGGACCCCGACGCGGAATTGGAGGACGAGGATGTCGAATTCGGGGTAAGCTACGGGCTGCGATTTCACGCCCAGCCACCGCGCAGCGACTACCGCCATCAGTGGTTTCGGGTGGGGGATGTGCTCAATCACCGCAGTCCCGAGAAACTGGAAACGCTGGTCGAAACGACCCTGGCGCGCGTGCATCACGGCGTGACGCCTTACGAGCGCGAGTTGATCACCGCGACGCTGCGGCGGTTGCACGAGGTGATCTGGGTGGATGAGGTGATCAACTATTACACCGAGCGCAGCGCATCCGTGGATCGTGTGCTCGACATCTTCGTGCGCGCAAATGATGGCGGCACCAAGCTGTCGAAATCCGATCTGCTCATGTCGCTGATCACATCAAAATGGGAAAACCGATCAGCGCGCGGCGAGATTTTCGATTTCGTCGATCACATCAACAAGGAATTGCCACAGCCCAACAAGATCACGAAGGATTTCGTTCTCAAGTCCTGCCTCGTGCTCTGCGGCTTCGACGTCAAATACAACGTCGCGAATTTCACGCAGCAATCCATCGCCGAAATCGAGCGCAACTGGCCGGATGTTCGCGACGCTTTGGAGCGGACGTTTCGCTATCTCAACGGGCTGGGCATCACGGAAGAGAACCTGAGCTCGCTGAATGCGGTTCTGCCGATTGCCTGGTTTCTCTATCACGCGCCGGACGTCACCCTGCGTGGCACATCGGAATGCGATCGCCAGAACGCGCGCGCCATCCAGCGCTGGCTGATCAACAGTCTTCTCATGGGCGTCTTCGCGGGAACCTCCGACCGGACGATCTCCGCGGCACGCAAGACCCTGAAGGAGGCAAGCCAGGTTAGTCGGAACTTTCCCGAAGCACAGCTCTATCATGCGCTTGCTCTCGGAGGCCGGATGGCGCGGCTGGACGAGCGGGCCGTCGATGATCTGCTCGATCTGAACTACAAAAAGCCGCGGACCTTCCTGGCGTTGTCGCTGCTCCATGACGACCTGGACTGGAGCGGGACCGCGCATCATGTGGATCACATTATCCCGCGCACCCGGGCCGACCGCCGTGTGCTGATGGGCATGAACCTGCCTGAATCGCGCATCCGCGAGATCACGGCGTCGGTCGACAGACTCGGCAATCTGCAGCTCCTGCCCGGCCAGGAGAATCTTGAAAAGGGTGACCTGCCGTTCGAATCCTGGATCACTGGGCGCAGCGATTCCTATCGCAGCCGCCACCTGATCCCGTATACACCTGAGCTGTGGACCGCCGCGATGCTGCCGGAGTTCTTACGATCCCGTGAGAAGCTGATCCGCGAACGGCTGCTCGTCCTGACAAGGCCGGAGCCTGCCTGATGAATAGAGACAACTTGAAGTCCGCCTGCGTGCGGCGGTTCGACGAGGGTGCCGGGGGCCACCCGGCAGTGCACCAAGGGAAGCGTGATACGCGCTACATGATGCACAGCCAGGACGGCGATGTGGCCGATATGATATAAGCCATCAACAAGACATCCTCGTCAGAGCCGGTGACAGACTCGCACAGTGGCCTTTTGCTCAGCGTGCCCATAGGGCCGCTTGGTGTCGACATCGCGCCCAGTGACCTCCCCAGGCGTGCTTAGGGCCAAGCGGGTCTCATGATGTCGGTCGGGGTTCCCCTACATGGACTGAACGACATTGTTTTGCCGCTGCATCTTCCTCGGCGGTGTGGATGCAAGCATCGCGGCCACCCGTTGAAGACCGTCCAGTCCTAACACGTTTTCAGCGTGGCGTTACCGAAACCGGATTATGTTAACATGTTCGAGGGTGGCAGTGCACGCCAGCATGGACCCGGCTCCTTCACGTGGTCGGATTGGGCATTCCGGAAAGTGTTCATGACTAAACCCCTTACTTTAGTCATGAACACATGCTATGCTCATACATACAAGGCATTCAGACGATATCCCTATAACAGTTTTGAAGGAAGACCACGCAGTGCAGAAGGTTGTAGGCTACATACGCGTCTCGACGCGGAGACAAGGAGAAGAAGGGATCAGTCTCGACGAGCAGGCGCACATGCTTCGTGGGTATTGCGACGACAAGAAGCTGCACCTGCTCTCTATACAGGAAGACGATGGCTCTGCGGCGGGCGCGCAGGATCACCTTCTCCGGGATGGTTATCGCGAAGCCATCAAGATCGCGAAGGATGAGGGCGCGATTATCGTCGTTCCTAGTGTCGATCGCTTGGCGCGCCACCCTGATGTGCTGCCCGAGATCGTCGACAATAATCTACAGGTCATATCTGTATCTGATGGGAGGCGCCTCAGCCGGAGGGTTCTAAGGGGTCTGATCGAGAGAGCGCAGCGTGAACGTGACTTGATCTCGCGGCGCGCTAGTGAGGGTGCTGCTCGTGCGAAAAGCCGCGGTGTCAAACTTGGAAACAAGAAGAATCTCAAAGTGGCACAACGAAACGGGGCCGTTTCCAACATGGTGCGCGCCGACCACAAGGTTCAGGAACTTGCCGATTTCATCGAGCACACTTCCGGCTGGGAAGAGATGCCGTTGCGGGAAAAGGTGGACTTGTTGAACCGCTCCGGTCCGCTGAACCTGGTTAGTGAGAAGCGTGGCGAACGGCAGCCGTGGACCATCGGCAGCATCAGAAAGCCGTTGAAGAAGGCTGAGGCCGAGTTGACATGGAGCTATGCCCGAAAGTTGGTGACGGCGTGATCAGGCGGCGGCTTGAAGTTGCTTGATCCCGTCCTTGAAGGCAATCCCCTGGACGATTTCCGGCAGGCGGTTTGCGCCATCGAGTTTCCGCCATTTGGCCTGCGCCGACATCATCAGCCTGAAGGCCATGGCGAGCCCGGTCTTCCGGCTCAGGCAGCCCTTGGTTTTGCCGGTGCGGTGACGGACGGTGGCGAAGGTGCTCTCGATCGGGTTTGAGGTGCGAATGTGTTTCCAATGTTCGGCCGGGAAGCCGTAGAAGCTGAGCAGCACCTCGCGGTCCTTGACCAGCTTGGCGGCCGCCTTGTCGTATTTCACGCCATATGTCTCGATGAAGAAATCGAAGGCGGCTTCGGCCTCAGCCTTGGTCTCGGCCTGCCAGATGTCGTGCAGGTGGCCCTTGGCCTTGGGCTGCACGGATTTCGGCATCGTGTTTAGCACATTGCCGGTCTTGTGGACCCAACAGCGTTGCTCGCGCGTGCTGCCGAAGACCTCGCGCAACGCCGCCCAGAACCCGAGAGCGCCGTCGCCGATGGCCAGCTCCGGAGCGCGGGTGAGGCCACGGCGCTTGAGATCGAGCAGCAGCTCGCGCCAGCTCTGCGTGCTCTCGCGATACCCGTCGGTGAGGCCGAGAACCTCCTTGCGGCCCCATTCATCGGCCCCGATCACGACCAGAACGCATTGCTTTTCCTCGGCCATGCGCGGCTGGAAGTAGACGCCGTCGGCCCAGATATAGACGATCCGCCGGGCCCCGAGATCGCGGCGCTGCCAGCGGTCATATTCATCCCACCATGCAGCCTTGAGCCGTGAGATGGTGGTCGACGACAGCCCCGCCGCGTTCGGGCCGAGCAGCGCGGCGAGCGCTTCCTGGAAATCGCCGCTGGAGATGCCCTTGAGGTAAAGCCACGGCAGCAGGTCCTCGACCGACTTCGCCTTGCGCAGATAGGGCGGCAGGATGGATGACGTGAACCGGACCTTCTCGGCCCCGACGGCTCGGTCGCGAACCCTGGGCACCTTCACCGGCACCGGCCCGATCCCGGTCATGACCTCGCGCTCCGGCAGATAGCCATGGCGCACGAGGCGGGACCGGCCATCTTCGGTCTTGTCGTCGGCATGGGCGGCAAGCAGAGCGGCCAGCTCCGCTTCCACGGCCTGCTCGATCAGGCGACGCGCGCCGGAGCGCAGGATATCCGTCAGCGGATCAGGCGAAAATCCCGATGGATCAGGCAATGGCGTGATGGTAGTCTTCGTCATGTGGCATATCCCTTTCTCTCCAGAGAATTGACGGCGCGTGAACACCGCCATGATATGCCGCCCCTCAGGGGCCATCACCAACTTTCAGCTATATCTCTTGGACATGCGAAAGCAGCTGGACGCGCAAGACAAACAGGGCACCCACGGTTTCTCGTTGGCTGACAACCAAGACGTCGTGGTGGCTTCCTCTGACCGCAATGATGAGGGCTTGCTTGAGGGCGATCTGACCGTGCCAATGGATGTGGCATATGAAGACCACCCGGGCTTCGGCAAATTCTGACCGTGCCATATAGTGGCGAATTGCCTGCGCCATGTCCTCTCGGAAACCGTGGTATGCCATCATTGGCGCTCTTGTGTCTGCGCCATCAACACGGGCAGCGTTCGCATACGGACTTTGAACGAGGGATGCGCTCCGGACATGAAGACCATGGCTCGAAGCCCGCTTCGCTGAGAGCGCTCAGGGCTCACGCTGCATGTGACGCACTGTCACGCATCAAATGATGTGCTGGACGCAGCCAGTGAGCGCCCTAGCCAGCCTGGCGACGTTCCTGCTTGCATTTGTGCAGCAACGAGCATCAAGTCGCACTCGTGCCGACGAGTAGCTCGTCATGCCGCAGTGATATGGTTGTCTTTCCGGGAAGATGGCTTGTTGAGGTGCCGGAGAATCCTGAACTGAGTGCTTTGAGGACAATCTGTTCCCGTTCCGGAAAGAGGAGCCTTTCTTCACCTTTAAGGAACGTCTGAAAAACCTGCCATTTTCGGCCTGATCTGGTAGACTTGGGCACCGTCTGCGAGGAGCCCTTCCGATGCCGAAACAGCCTGCCTTTCCCGGCCTGCGTGATGCGATGAAGAAGAAGGTGACGCGGCGCGAGCG
>JAJFKD010000075.1 GCA_021773405.1 Porticoccus sp. | reverse complement strand
TGCTTTCATAAATCAATAAAAACAACATTAAAATATGTAATTGGAAAAAGGTTGTACTGGTAAACGCACTCCTAATTGATAAACACAGTCCATTTCTCCCTCCTAATACAACAATTGCTAACAGGCCATATAAGGTTAGTTCTGCCCTGCCATCTCGCAACTGTTGCTATTTTCAAACATACTGATAATATACTGTATATAAATACATACTGATTAAAAACACAGAATAAAATTTATTAAGTATCAACGAGGAGAAAAGTTATGCTGCATTCATTGATATCCAAATTCGCCTACATGCTGCGCTCACGCATTCGTTTTGCACGCTACAATATGGCGATGGCGACAAAAAGTAGACCTATAAGAAGCCAAACCTCAAGTAATCAATCTTTTAGCATGGCTCAGCACAACCCACATCCAGTAACCTTAGGCCCAGAGCAAATCAGCCGTTTCTTTACCTATGTAGCTAACAGTGAACGTAGACGTTTCTGAAACTCCTGCACAAACTGTTATTAGCACTGCTTTAAGGGACTAATCTCTACTCAACAGCCTAAAGATTTCTCTACCTCCCCTGATCCTGTAATGGGCCAGAGATATCCAACAATCATTGTGTACACCTTTTTCACAACAACTAATCGCACAATTTACCAATTCACTTTACCCCTCAAAATCACGTAGCTACAACCTTATTTCACACCTATCAACAAGCTTATCTCCTAACAATTCGAATACTAATACCCCTACTAAGTACTGGCAGATAAAGGAAATGAGTTTTTTCTCCCAAGTGTTATTAACTAGTGTATCCTTGGCTTCGCCAGCATCACTAACAATTGTTATTACTGATACTGTAAACCGAGAAGGGACCATAAGAATTGCTCTTTCTAATCCACTTATTAATGAGTGGGCAAAGATACTACTAATATAAAGACCTCCTCTACATCACTCACTTCATAAACTGAATAAAAAGTCTGTTTTACTTTTTAAAAAAAGAGAATCAATCCACAAGGAATCTCAAATGAAGCCAGTAGTATTTCTTTTAGTGTTGTTTTTATCCGCCTGCGCATCTCAAAATAACACGCCGGCCCCACAACAGAGTCACTCCAAACCTAAACCTACAAAACAAAGCACCGAAACGTTAACAAACCAAGCCAAACAGACTACAGCTACAGCAGAAAAGAAAACTGCACCAGAACAAACCAATCAAGAAAATACGACAACTAATGTAGCTAATAACGCGGCCACTGTTAAAAAACCTATTGAATCAAAGAAACCAGATCCGAACAGCTTCACTTGTACCTACGACAGTATTTATAAAGTTTACGCAGCATCATCCGTTGAAACCGATGGAGGAAAGTTTCTGGTCAACATTGATAAAGACAAATTGACAGTCAAAAGTCTCAGCTCCGAGATACCAGGCACTTACCACCTGCAACTACAGAGAAGAGACCAATTTAAGATCTTTGCGAAAACCAAATCAAAACAATTCATCTACAGCGTAAGCTCTGGTAATTTTGTGTTTAACACCGGCATTGGGCCATCGGGTTTTAACATCTCGAAAGGCGGGCATACCGGTCGCCAAATGAGAGCATCGGGAAAGTGCGTTAATAACTAGCTCACCATAATATAAACCACGAGAGCCGTTCATTTAAGGCTGCGGCTTATTCTCCCGCGTTTTTAATATGAGTGCTTTTTTAATATTAGTGCTGTTAGTATTGACCATCTAAGTCCCTATGAAAAAATCTTGTCTTCACATTGGCTTTATTGGTGGTTATGGATCTCTATCTCGTTGGCGGCGCAGTTCGCGACAAATTACTCAACTACCCCTTCACAGAAAAGGATTGGGTAGTGGTTGGCGCCACTCCTGATGAGTTAATTCGTAAAGGATTCCAACAAGTTGGCAGTGATTTCCCTGTTTTCCTACACCCTGAAACGAAAGAAGAATATGCCCTTGCCCGTACTGAACGAAAATCGGGGGTTGGCTATAAAGGTTTCCAGTTTTTTGCCGACACCAGCGTTACTTTAGAGCAGGATTTATCCCGCCGAGATCTCACTATCAATGCTATTGCGGAGGACAGTGACGGCAACTTAATTGATCCCTACAACGGCCAGAAAGATCTCAATGAAAAAACACTTCGCCATGTATCAGAAGCCTTTGCTGAAGACCCCTTGCGAGTACTACGTGTCGCTCGTTTTGCCGCTCGCTACCAGCATTTAGGTTTTACCATTGCTGCAGAAACACTCTCTCTCATGACAGAAATTACTGCCAGTGGAGAATTACAGTATCTAACGGCTGAACGAGTCTGGGTAGAGACAGAAAAGGCTCTGAGAGAACGTTCACCTCGCACTTATATTGAGGTTTTGCGCCAATGTAATGCGTTAAAAGCCCTGTTTCCCGAGATAGATAGGCTGTTTGGTGTAGCACAACGCGCTGATTACCACCCCGAGATAGACACAGGCATTCATGTGTTGATGGCATTGGATCAAGCGACCGCCCTGGATAATGACACGGCGACTCGTTTTGCGGTACTTGTTCATGACCTTGGTAAAGGCATAACACCAAAAGATGTTCTACCCAAGCACACAGGACATGAGGAGCGTGGCGTTCAACTGGTAAACGACCTCTGTGATCGCCTGAAAGTGCCCAACCGTTACCGCGACCTAGCTGTAAGCGTATCCCGCTATCATCTGCTATGCCACAAAGCCCCAACACTTCGACCTAAAACTATCCTCAAAATATTAAACGGTGTTGGCGCTCTCCGGCAACCAGAGAAGCTGGCACAATTTATACGCTGTTGCGAATCTGATGCTCGAGGACGATTGGGTTTTGAAGATACAACCTATGAATCAGGTATTTGGTTGACGAAAGTCTTTAACGCTATCCAAACCATCGACAATCAAGAATTTATTCAACAGGGTTTAAGCGGAAAAGCATTGGGTGAAGCAATCGCCAGAAAGCGACAGCAAATTATTTCTGATTTTAAACAGCAGGAATAGGTGCTGAAAGAAATGAAAAAAACCTATCCACCTGTTGCCTTAATCACTGGATCTGCTCGACGCATTGGTGCAGAAATAGCCCGGCTTTTTCATAACAATAGCTTTGATGTAGCACTTCACTACAACAGCTCTTCACATGAAGCACTAGCCCTTGAAACAGAACTCAATGAAACACGGCCAAACTCGGCAAAAACCTTTCAGGCACAATTAACAGATATAAATGCCGTTAAAAAAATGGGGCAGGAAGTCCTCAGTTGGAAAAACCAGCTTGATGTACTGATCAACAATGCTTCCAGCTTTTACCCCACACCATTAGAAGATGCTAACGAAGAACGTTGGGATAACCTAATGGGCAGTAATCTCAAAGCACCTTTCTTTTTATGTCAGACCGTCGCATCGGCATTACAAAAAAGTCGGGGAAGTATCGTCACCATTGCCGACATTTACGCCCGAAACCCATTAAAAGGTTATAGCATCTACTGTATAGCTAAAGCAGGCAATGCCATGCTTACTAAATCCCTCGCTAAGGAATTAGCACCTAACGTACGAGCAAATGGAATTGCACCTGGGGTAATTTTATGGCCTAACACTGACGATCAAATGAGTGAAGCCACAAAGCAGCAAGTAATCGACAAAGTTCCTCTTAAACGTACTGGAAGCCCTGAAGATATAGCCAACACCGCCTATTTTCTGGCCACTTCTGCCAGTTATGTTACAGGGCAAATTATCTCAGTAGATGGCGGAAGCTCACTCAACGCCTAAATTGATTTATATCAATATTTTTACCAAATTTTTCTCCACACCTTGAAAACCAACGCCCTAAAACCCATCTATTAATCAGCAGTTAATGAACACTTTTAGTTCATAGTTTTTTATTTAAACCCTATAGAAATTATCAAGTTACGGAGGTGTAACATGACACTGATACCTAGAGGTAGCTTTTTCGATATCGACCGTTTTGTGGATGATTTTTGGGCTCCATCCAGTAGAGTTCAAGATAATACAGGCAATACTTTTTTTGCCCCCCATGTAGATATTGTTGAGCGCGATAATCATTATGAAATAACAGCTGAAATGCCTGGCATGAAAAAGGAGGATATCCATATCACCCTTGAAAATGGTGTGCTGCGCCTAGAAGCAGAAACCAGCCAAGAAGATAAAGAGGAAAAAGATGGCAAAGTCATTCGCCAAGAACGCCGTTACGGCAAGTACATGCGCAGTTTTGACTTAGGCAACAATATCCACGAAGAGGATATTAATGCTTCATTTGAAGATGGTGTGCTGACACTCACCGCCCCAAAAGTTGCAGATGAGGTACCCCAGCAACGGAGGATTGATATTCAGTAGCCGGATTTTTAGATGAATCAAAATTTTGCTATTAAGTTAACCGGGCTTGATCTAAGCCCGGTTATTATTTTGATAACGACTATTATTAATTAACTACTTTGATTGCTAATAACTGCTTTGTTAATTCAGGATTCATTATGACCACGAACTTAGCCAATATTAAAAATAATCTAGAAGAACGTAAGAGTGTTTTACTGCAACGTTTATCACGGGTTAAATCCGGGATGATTCAGGAACATTCTGCTGATTGGTCTGAACAGGCGCAGGAAAGACAAAATGATGAAGTTCTGGAAGCAATTGGTAACGAGTCTCAACATGAGCTCACACAGATCAATGTTGCATTGGAGCGTATAGAGTCAGGTGATTACACCAGCTGCACTGATTGTGGCGAAGATATTTCCCTAAAACGATTGGAAGCCGTTCCCTACACCCACCTTTGTATTAATTGTGCGGAGTAACCAAATCGTCTTAACGAAAAGAAATACCAGAACTAACGCTTACGCAAGCAGCTAGGATTAACCTCCGACATACTGCGGCAACCCATTAGCTTCATATCCAATTCTATTTCCGTTCGCAATAAATCTAGTGCTCGCGCTACACCCGGCTGCCCACCAGCCGCCAAGCCGTAAAGATAAGGCCGCCCGACCATGCAGGCATTAGCACCAAGTGCCATAGCTTTCAGCACATGAGTGCCTCGACGAACTCCACCATCAAGAATAATTTCAATCTGCCCACCCACTGCATCAACAATGTCGGGAAGCACTTCAAACGGTGCTGGAGAGCTATCAAGCTGTCGCCCGCCATGATTAGAAATCACAATAGCCGATGCACCTATCTCTACCGCCTTTTTAGCATCCTCAACGGACATAATACCCTTAAGCACAAAAGGACCATCCCATTCGGACATCAACCATTCTGCATCTTTCCAGCTCACTGTTGGATCAAACTGATTGGCCACATACTGCAAAAGGTTAGAAACCTCACCCGTGCCCTCCTTAATTTTGTGCTCGACATTAGCTAACACAATGGAATCACTAGTAAGATAGCGATACACCCAGGCTGGATGAATCAAGACATCAAGAATACTCTTAACGGTTAACTTAGGCGGCAGCGTCATTCCCGTGCGCAAATCTCGCTCCCGATTACCATGTGCAGGCAAATCCACGGTAAGACAAAGCGCATCAAATTTGGCATCTTTCGCTCTCTGAACAAACTCACGACTAAGCTCACGATCACGATGCACATAGACCTGGAACATTTTCGGGCCATCGGTTTCAGCCCCAACATCCTCTATGCTGGTAGTAGACAACGTAGACAGCGAATAAAACGTACCCATTCTAGCTGCCTCCCTAGCTACCGCCTTTTCACCCTGATAATGGAACATCCGGGTCATCCCCGTTGGCGCACAAATCACCGGCCAGTCAATTTTCTTACCCAACACTTTAGTCGACAAATCGATCTGGGAAACATCAACTAGAGCTCGTTGCAATAGGTCGTACTGATCAAAAGCCGAGGTATTACCCCGCAATGTGCGTTCATCATCCGAACCGCCATCAATATAGCCAAACAGTGAGGCGGGCAAACGCCCTTTTGCCACCTTGCGGAGGTCATTTATATTAAAACAACGGGAGAGCTTCCAGGCATTAAGCCGATCCAGTAGAGTCATCTCAGTACTCTTCATTTTATTCACTACCATCCCATTATCTTTATCTACTGCTAGTTGTTTATGTCTGTCCTGCGACCTTGCTCATGGCAACTTCTGGCTGATGGCAGCTCTTCCTATTAACCAAGAGACTCTTAGCTGTCAGTTCTTGCCCTTGCCATACAAAACTCACAGGCCATAAGGTCTGCTGGCGATCATACCGTTGCCATAGCGTCTTATAGTTTAGTTTTGCCACCGGATGCACTTCATTGGGCACCAGCTCTGCCAGTGGCAATAATACAAAGGCATTTTCTAGAATTTCCTGTCGTGGCAATAAAACACCCTCTATCGTACCAACGGTAGAGTCATAGGTGAGAATATCAATATCCAGTGTTCGCGCACTAAATCGTGGACAATCCCGACGGCGCCCGTTTTTATCTTCCAATGCTTTTAAATAACTAGAGAGTTGCCCAACACTGAGCTCTGTTTCTATACCGACGACTAAATTATAAAAATTGTCGCCATCAAAACCGATAGCCACACTTTCGTAGATGGAAGAAATTAACAGCGCCCCAAACTGTTCAGAAAGAGCATCTAGACCTGCTGTAATATAACGTCGCTGATCGATATTGCTGCCGATGCTGAGTAATACCTTTCCCATCAGCTCTGCTCACCCCTTTCAAGTTCTCCCCTCTCAACTCCTCTTTCAATGACGACACCCACATCACGGGCACCGCGAATGGCACCGGGCTTGCCGATACGCAATCGCAACCAGGGAACCTTGAATTCCTGGCGAATAATTTCTGACACTTGCTCTGCCATGGTTTCCACCAATAAAAACTCACTTCCTTCAATAAATTCAATAAGGCGCTTTGATACGGCTTTATAGTTTAGGGCGTACTGAATATCATCAGTGGCCGCTGCTTGGCGAATATTAGTACCCATTTCCAGATCGAGACTAATGGTTTGCCTTACTTCACGCTCCCAATCATAGATACCAATAATGGTGTCTATCTTGAGATCATTGATATACACAATATCCATCAGACTACCCCTCCCCTAAGATAAGGCTGGTAATGTATCTATCGGCCAACGTGGTTTGGCCAATATGGCTAACTCTTCCTGCTGACCCGCCACTAAGCGCTGGCATCCGGCATAGGCAATCATGGCACCGTTATCAGTACAAAATTCATGACGAGCATAGAAAACCTCACCACCTACCTTATTGAGTGCTTCTGAGAGCCTTTCGCGCAAGCGGGTATTAGCAGACACACCACCAGCAATAATTAATGTCTTTAAACCTGTTTGCTCAAGCGCTCGACGGCATTTGATCGCCAATGTATCCACCACTGCCTCCTGAAAAGCACAGGCAATATCCGCCATGGTCTGGTCATCAGGCAAGACCTCATCACCACGGTGCTGGGCAACGGTATTCAAGGTAAATGTTTTAAGGCCAGAGAAACTAAAATCCAGACCTGGGCGATCTATCATAGGCCGTGGAAATTTAAATCGGCTAACCTCTCCCTGCTCAGCCAATTTTGCAATCTCCGGCCCTCCCGGATAATCCAAGTCCAACATCTTGGCTGCTTTATCAAAGGCCTCTCCTGCAGCGTCATCCAGAGATTCACCCAATATTTGATACTCCCCAATATCTTTCACCTCAACTAATTGAGTATGGCCACCAGAGACCAATAACGCCACAAAGGGGAAAGCGGGAGGATTATCTTCCAACATGGGCGCCAGTAGATGTCCCTCCATATGATGAACCGCCACTGCAGGAACCTGCCAGGCGTAGGCCAGAGAGCGACCAACACTGGCTCCGACCATAAGTGCTCCGATCAGCCCCGGCCCCGAAGTAAAGGCAATACCATTGATGTCACAAGAGGAACAATGGGCATCCGCCAGTACCTGACGAATTAGGGGTAATAACTTGCGTACATGGTCTCGGGATGCCAGTTCTGGCACTACCCCACCATACTCAGCATGGACCGCTACCTGGCTGTATAAGGTATGAGCTAGCAGTCCCTGTTCACTGTCATAAACAGCAACACCCGTCTCATCGCAAGAAGTTTCTATACCTAGTACACGCATAACTTTGAGTCATTAGCCTTATTAGGTGGAAGGTTATATGAAGTTAAATAAGGAGAACCGGAAATCATACGTTAAAATCGCCTAAAATTCATGCAGTTAGCACCTACCAAAAGCCATAGAAAGCTACTGACAAAAGTTTTGCAACTGACACTGGATATGTATAGAATACGCGCCCTTGCAGGAGTACTAGGTAAGACTATTTAAGCTAACCGCTAAATAGCCCAGTACCAAACAATAATTGAATACAACAGGATAGAGGATACATGCCTTTCGTTCGCGTTAAAGAAAACGAGCCTTTTGATGTGGCTCTGCGTCGCTTCAAGCGTTCTTGTGAAAAAGCCGGTGTACTGGCAGAAGTTCGTCGCCGTGAGTTTTACGAGAAGCCCACTTGGGAGCGTAAGCGTAAAGCTGCCGCCGCAGTTAAGCGTCATGCTAAAAAGCAGTCTCGCGAAAATCGCAAATTTGAGCGCCTGTACTAAGCTCTTACTGAGCTAAGCCTTTACTAAAAAGGCTTACTGACTACAGCCAGAATATCTACCCTTAAGTAGATAAAAGAAGCGCCGCAATGTCGGCGCTTTTTGCGTTTCAGAAAACTTTTTCGCTTCACGAAAAAAAGGTGAGAAAACCATGAGCAATTCACTAAAAGAACAAATTACCGAAGCAATGAAAGATGCCATGCGTGCCAGAGAAAAAGAACGCCTGGGTACCATTCGCCTGATCTTGTCAGAGGTCAAGCGTATAGAAGTCGATGAGCGTATCGACATAGATGACACACGCCTACTTGCTGTGCTCGATAAAATGGTTAAACAGCGCCGAGACTCCATTTCCCAATTTGAGCAAGCTGGCCGCCAGGAATTAGCAGATAAGGAACAAACAGAAATCGTCGTTATTCAAGACTTTCTACCACAACCTTTAAGTGAAGAAGAGCTTGCCACAATGATTGATGACACCATCGCTTCCGTAGGTGCTGAATCTATGAAGGATATGGGCAAGGTTATGGGAATCATCAAGCCACAAATTCAAGGCCGTGCTGATGCAGGTGTTGTGAGCGGGATGATTAAAGCAAAACTGGGTTAACAAAAGCTGAGTTAAAACATAAGCTGAGAGCTCCGCCTACAAAACACCTTCACATACGCCGAAATAGATATAGGCCAGCTATTCAATTGAAAGATTAATAGCATTAAGCTGTCAGGGTTGAACACTCACCCTGATAGAGAAGCTCGATAGCACCCATGGCCGGTAGAATTCCACAGTCTTTTATTGACGATGTCCTTGATCGCATAGATATTGTCGATGTTGTGGGAAGCCGTCTCGATTTACGAAAGTCCGGCAAAAATCACTCTGCCTGCTGCCCCTTTCACGACGAAAAAACCCCCTCTTTCACCGTTAGCCAAGACAAACAGTTTTATTACTGTTTTGGATGTGGAGCTGGTGGCAATGCCATTGGTTTTGTTAT
>JAJFKD010000074.1 GCA_021773405.1 Porticoccus sp. | reverse complement strand
GGAAACTGCAACAGAAAATAAATCGGAAAATAAAAAAGAGACAGTGTTAACCGGAATCACAACCACAGGGACCCCTCATTTGGGTAACTACGTGGGGGCAATCCGGCCTGCTATTACTGCTAGCCAGCAAGGTTCTCTGGTTCATGAATCAAGCGTTAATGCTTACTATTTTCTCGCAGATTTCCATGCCTTGATCAAATGTCAGGATCCAGCAAAAGTCCACGAGTCCACAAGAGAAATTGCGGCCACTTGGCTAGCATTGGGGTTGAATACCGATAATGTGGTTTTTTACCGTCAATCGGATGTTCCAGAAATACCACAACTGACCTGGTTTCTTAACTGTGTTGCTGCCAAGGGTTTAATGAATAGAGCCCATGCTTACAAAGATTCTGTACAAAAAAATCAGGAAGCCGGTGAAGATAATGACTTTGGTATCACCATGGGATTGTTTTCCTACCCAGTACTGATGGCAGCTGATATTTTGATGTTTAACGGCACCAAAGTACCTGTAGGCAGGGATCAAATCCAGCATATCGAAATGGCCCGTGACATTGCCCAGCGTTTTAATCACATCTACGGCCAACATTTTGCATTGCCAGAAGCTGTTGTGGATGATCATGTCGCTGTATTGCAAGGCCTCGATGGTCGAAAAATGAGTAAAAGCTACGGTAATACCATTCCGCTGTTTCTGCCTGAGAAAAAGCTTAAAAAGCATATTAATAAGATTAAAACCAATTTACTGGAACCGGGTGAGCCTAAAGACCCTGATGATTCAACAGTATTCCAGGTATGGCGTGCCTTTGCCTCAGAAGATCAAACCGCTTATATGCGTAAAGAATTTGAAAACGGACTCGCCTGGGGTGAAGCGAAGAAGCAATTATTTGAACTGATTAACGAAGAACTTCGTGAACCCAGAGAACGCTATAACGAGCTGATGGAAAATCCAGAGCATATTGAACAAGTGTTACGCCAGGGTGCAGAAAAGGCCCGCGCTTATAGTGTTCCATTTATGGAAAAACTGAATAAGGCAGTGGGGTTATATTCTTTAGCTTAAAGCAGACACACAAGCTGTTGATGAAAAAAATGTCTATCCCGTGACAGTAGGGTGGATATCAATAACTAGGATCCCATTAATTTTTAACTCTGCCAACAGCGGTCGAAGCACTCAGTACTAAAAGTCCCTGCCTGATTGGCTTTGTTATAGGATTTACTGGAATAGATCATCATTCTCTTCCGTTTCTAGCGGCTCAATATGACTGAAAAACAGTTTTGGTCGTTTCGCCGCAATTCGCCCTTTTTCATCAAGTCTGCTGACGGTTCCGTATAGCCTGCATTTCAGAAACAAGATGGCTTTATAGGGGATGATGCTTCCATTTTCTGGATAGGTAGTGAGTATGTGGTCTTGGTATTTGAAACCCATCGAATTCGAAGTTTTATTCTCTCGGGTGGACTCACCCTCAAGTACAACAATATCGCCATGAACTAGTTCGGGAAAAAGAACATCATCCTCATCTTCATTTTCTTCTTTGCAAAAAATGGCTTTGTGATCATGGCCAATTATTACTTCGTCTTTTTCACCACCCTCAAAACTTCCAATTGTAAGGCCGCGTTCGCTATCAATATTTTGAGCTATTTTTTCAAGAAGTTTTGGGTTGCTGCCAATATACATATCAAAAATGTATCTAGGGACATAAAGGTACTCACCTTTTTCATTACGAAGACCAATTAGCTCATTGTCATTGCTAAACTTTGTATTTTCAAACTGACGAATAGAAAGGTCGCCGATGTGCTTTCCAATTTTTGCAAACCACTTGATGGCTTCAATAGATTTTTTAAAAATATCCGTTATGCCAAAATCAGCAAAATCCTTCTCTGCCATTTTCTGAGCAGCCTTGGTGAAATAGGCTGTAGCAACGACTCCTAAACCAGCTTGTGCCCACGCCGCAGCGGTATCAGGAATCAAAGCTTCCCATGAGCCTTTTTTAACCCTAACAGGTATTTCAAAATCTAGTTTTCTAAGTTCAGGGACTTGCTTACTTATGAAGTATCTCAATGCTTCATCTAGCCCAATTAATGCTTGAGCTTGTTTTCGGCCATCCATTAAGCCATTTTCTACAAGCTCTCCATCATATTTGATGTATCCGAGGTATTTCTCATCATCCATAGTTCGACCTCTGAGTTAATTTGTATAACTATCTGTTTATGAAGCCTACGGCATAATAATTATATGTGTATTTGAGGTGCATATAGTTTACTGATTGTATTCAAGTAATAGTTTCTTCTTTTATTCGCTACGCTATTAACCTGGCACTGCTTTCAGGATTAGGCAGAATAATGCTCAACCACCTTAAGTATCCCTCTCATTAACGTATCCAAATCATCTTTGGAGATAATATAGGGCGGCATAATATAGACTCTACTACCAAAGGGCCTTACCCAAATACCTTCCGCTACAAATTGCTTTTGAATCTTGGCGACATCCACGGGCTGCTTGGTTTCAATAACACCTACGGCGCCTAAACAGCGCACATCGGCTACATTATCGAACGCCATTGCAGGTGCCAGCCCTGATTTAAGTTGTTGTTCTATGTCTAAAATACGCATTTGCCAATTACTACTGAGTAGCAGGTCAATACTTGCGTTAGCCACAGAGCAGGCGAGGGGATTACCCATAAAGGTCGGGCCATGCATAAAGACACCCGCTTCACCATTGCAGATGCCATCGCTTATCTTTGTGGTACAGAGAGTCGCGGCCAATGTCATATAGCCACCGGTCATGGCTTTACCCAAACATAAGATATCAGGGGTAATGTCAGCCCATTCGCAGCCAAACAACTTACCTGTACGGCCAAATCCCGTCGCAATTTCATCGGCTATAAGTAATACGTCATATTCATCACAGAGTTCGCGAACTCGCTTCAAATAGCTAGGCGAATAAAAATGCATGCCTCCTGTACCTTGCAATATAGGCTCAAGGATAACTGCTGCAAGTTCGTGGCTATGTTTTTCTAATAGGCCTTTAAGGTCGGCAATATAGCTTTCATCCCATTCGTCGTGAAAACCACAGCGAGGTGATTCAGAGAATAACTGCTTCGGTAGGGTGTCATTAAACAAATGATGCATACCCGTGACAGGGTCGCAAACAGACATCGCCCCGAAAGTATCACCGTGATAACCCTTGCGCAGGCTCAGAATACGCGACTTTCTCTGTTGCCCCTTATTCTTTACCCCTTTGGAGTACCAGTACTGAATCGCCATCTTTAAAGCGACTTCTACACTGACAGAGCCCGAATCGGAGAGAAAAACCTTTTCCAATCCTTCAGGTGTAATATTGACTAAGGTTTTACAGAGTTGCGCTGCAGGCTCATGGATAATGCCACCAAACATCACGTGAGACATGACATCTACCTGGTCTTTTAATGCCAGATTTAAGGTGGGATGGTTATAGCCATGGATAGCAGACCACCATGAGGACATACCGTCAATAAGCTCACGGCCATCGGCTAGCTTTAAACGTACACCACTTGCACTCTCAACATGATAGGCAGGAATGGGGTTTGTTAAAGAAGAGTAGGGGTGCCAGATATGTTGTTGGTCTATTTCGGCGATTTGCGATGTAGTCAGATGTTCCATCGGGATAGAATTCACAGGTTTAGAAGTTGGAATGTAGGGCCGCTTGGATAATGGTACCAAAGAAGTTATAAAGTAGGGGATTAATACGCGGGGTAAATTCCGGGCGTATGGAGGATATGGCTATATGGGGTTTATGAAAGATGCTTAAAATCTATAAAGGAATATTTGTTTCATGCCTTATTAGCTACTTTATCAGTTGCTCGGCAATGGCCGCACCTAATAAAGATTATTGGGCCTATTGGGATAAAAGCAACGAAAATAGTCATGAAAGCATAGATCACAGTCGTTGGAGCAGCATCCTCCAGGCCTATGTCATTGATAACCACCACTCTGGTGTCAATCGTTTTAAATACTCTGCTGTTTCCTCAAAAAACAAAAAAAACCTTCATCGTTATATAAAAACCTTAGAAAAAATTGACCCCAGAAGATATAACCGAAGGGAGCAAAAGGCCTATTGGCTCAATTTATATAATGCTGTGACGGTCAAATTAGTATTGGATAACTATCCAATAAAGAGCATGAAAGACATCGGTAATAAGATGATCAAACGTGGCCCTTGGAATAAAAAACTGATCAAGGTGGCGGGGCAGCGTTTAACTCTAAATGATATCGAGCACCGTATTCTCAGGCCTATATGGCAAGACCATAAAATACATTTTGGCTTAAGCTGTGGCAGCATCAGTTGCCCTAATATCCAATCTAGAGCATTTACTAGTAGGAATGTACGACCGTTGCTTAAGCAGGCTGGTAGGGAATATATCAATCATCCCAGAGGTGTCAGTCTTAAAAATGGAAAGATGAAGGCATCCAGTTTGTTTGATTGGTATCAAAAGGATTTTGCCAAGAATCAAGCAAAGTTGATGAAGGTATTTTCTTACTATGCAGATGACCGGTTAGCGCTGTACCTGCTGGGCTACCAAGGCAAGATAGATTATAACTATGACTGGAGCTTAAATGCCCCATAACAACCTAATAAAATACTTTTAATAAATTACTTAACTTTATGATATATAAATAAAAAAGAGGCTAAAAAAGCCTCTTTTTTCTTGTAGTAAATTTCCAAAGCTACATAGGTTTAACTGTCAGAAATTTAGCTTTCAGCGCCTCCATGGGACAAGGACCATTCCTCAGGTGAGTTGAGGAAGGATTCTATTTCAGCAATAGATTGGCTATCCATAGTATTGCCTTCTTTACAGACTTTGAGAACATCCCACCAGGTTGTCAGCGAGTGAAGGTTAATACCTGCTTCACCCAGTTTTTGCCTTGTGTCTGGGAAGATGTCATAGAAGAAGATCACAAAGGTATCAGTAACTTCTGCGCCAGCCTTACGCAAGGCATCGCAGAAAGTGATCTTGCTTCCGCCATCAGTGGTTAAATCTTCAACTAAAAGTACTTTTGAGCCTTCCTCAAGGTAACCCTCGATCTGAGCATCACGACCAAACCCTTTAGGCTTCTTGCGTACATACTGCATAGGCAGTGATAAACGCTCTGCTAGCCATGCTGCAAAGGGGATGCCTGCAGTTTCACCACCTGCTACCGCATCAATAGATTCAAAGCCGATATCACGCATGATGGTAGAAGCACCGAAGTCCATGAGTGTAGAACGTACGCGTGGAAAGGAGATGATTTTGCGGCAATCAATATAGACCGGGCTGGCTTTACCCGAAGTTAGTATGTAAGGGTCGTTGGGGCGGAAATTGATAGCTCCAATTTCAAGCAACATTTTGGCACTTAACTCAGCAATTAGCTGCTTGTCAGGAAAGCTATTAAAAGACATACAAACTCCTTAGAAAGAAAAAGATTGCAGCTAAAACCTTATATGTATATTCAAAAACCCCTCGCATGCTCACAAAAAAATGTGGCGGATTCAGGGTGCATACTGATTAGATTTCAGCCGGATAGCGGAAAGGGTGAATTTTGCCAGAATAGGCCGTTAGAATCCATTGAAAGCATGATATGAAAAGCGACAGGAATACCCCAGTTGTGGCCGATGATTGCGTCTTAGGTAGCTGAATACCTGGGTAGTAATAATGCAAAACAGCTTCCCCGATGTTTTTTTGAGGCCAGGGACAGTTCATAACCGGCTTCTGCCGCAATATTGACGCAGTTTGCTAACCCAATACCTTCACCGTCTGATAATGCCCCTTTACTGTGAAATTGCTGCATTTGTTGGAATTCTTCTTGGCTAAGACCTTTACCTTGGTCATATACCTCTATGCGAATGGCATCTCCTTGTCTACGGCAACCCAACAGTATTTTTGTTGATGTTGTATGTACCAGAGCATTAGAAACAAGGTTGGATATGATTCTCATAACACTGCTGGGATCAACGAGTGCAGACATAGATGTAGAGACCATTCGAAGTTCCACATTCTTTGTATCCGCCTCTGGCCCAAACATTTGTTGTATGGTTTGAAAGAGCAGGTTTATTGGTAGTACTTCTGTGGCATTTGTTGCGATAGATTTATCTAGAGATTCTTCTTCATTATTCTCAAGTTCACTGTCGGCATATTCGTAGGACTCTGCGAGCTGGCCTATGTATTTAAATGCTTGCTGGTACTCGGGTGTTTCTTCAGTGGTGCTGGATTTGCGCAGTTTATCGAGGATGAGCTGTAGAGATACCAGTGGCTGTCTAATATCGTGGGATGCCGCCGATAGCTGTTGTCGCCGCTGTTTTGCGACTTCACTCATACGGGCAAAGTCACGCTCTGCATTTAATTTGTCTTCACTAGCTTTTGCTGCACGGCGAGCTGATTGCAGTTCCAGCCGCAATGCGTTGTCGTGATCTCGTTGTATGCCAACAATATGCGCCATAAAAGTTGTTATGAGGCTAAGGGATAAAATCAAATAAATGGTTCGTGAACTGACATAAATGAAGTCTGCGTGGGAATAACTTTCTTGTTGCGATTGATGCCAGATAATTAGCCCTACTATGATTGTTGCAGCTAAAAAAACCAGGCTAGTGACACTTGAAAAGATACTAGAAAAGCGAATGGCTTCCTCGCTGGGGTTTATCTTTGGTGTACGCCAGCTCATGGTTGTCATAACTTGAGCAATGATCATCAATATAAAAGATAGATTTGCCCATAAAGCTAGATAAACCAAAGACACAAAGGGTATTAAAGCAATCAATGCCAGATTGATATATCCAGCCATCTGCATTGAAAATTTTAACTTTGAATAGAGTGGCGAAGATCTGGTGTCCAGTGTGTAAGCCGCGAGAAGTAGCCCACAGGCATTTAAGGTGAGCAGAACGGTTAGTGGCAACGAACGATCTATTATTGGGTAATTCGCCCACAAAAAGCTCGCTCCCGTGCCATCAAGGCAGGCAACAAATAAGAGACCAACAGCAAATAGTAGCGTGTACCAAAGCCCAATATTGTTACGGGATGAGACATTAAATAACGCGAATACTGCCAGCAAAACGATAGAGCCGGAGTAAAATGCAGAAGAAATGACACTGCTTTGCAGCTCAAGCTGGGAA
>JAJFKD010000073.1 GCA_021773405.1 Porticoccus sp. | reverse complement strand
GCCGGTTTCGGCTATTTTCTTCTGGTTATATTGTGCTGGTTGGTTGCCACTAATTATGAAAATAATGTGGTTTTTGGTTTGGCTTGCCTTTTAACGTCTTTGTTCGTTGTCGCTATTTTGCATAGCTTTTTTAATGTGTCTGGATTGACCGTTAACTATGTACGTGCTGATCCTGCATTTGCAGGAGAAAATCTACTTGTCGAATTGATGATTGAGCAAACACAATTGCGTCATCGAGATAGCTTAAAGCTTTCCTTTATTGATCAAGGTGAAATTTTTAATAAAAAAACAACGACTCATCAAAAAGTAACAACGGTGAGTATGGGCAAGCAAAAGAGTGTACGAGCCTACATAACTACGTTGGCGCAGCACCGCGGTTATTTCAACCCTGGTCGGTTGGTGATTGAAAGCAGTTATCCCCTAGGTTTATTAAGGGTTTGGTCCAAAATAGATTTGGATATTCATTGTTTGGTTTATCCCAAGCCAGTAAATAACAATAAAGAAATTACCAATTCATCAGGTAGGGGAGAAGGTCCTCTTCAAATTGATGGAGGAAGTGAAGATTTCGTGGAGTTGAAGGGTTATCAGCCAGGTGACTCATTAAAACGTATTGCCTGGAAGCAGTATGCCAGGGAGCAGGGGCTCTATGCCAAGCACTATGCAGATTATCAGGATGAACGTACCTGGTTGGATTGGGATGCACTGCCTGGTTTAGATAGGGAAATGCGATTATCGACCCTGTGTGGAATGCTGTTACGTATATCCACTACCTACAAAGAAGGGAAAACACAGTATGGGCTGAGATTGCCTGGACTGGAAATTCAACCTAATAGTGGGGATGCTCACAAATATCGATTATTAAAAGAATTGGCCTTGTTTGAGAATGAGGGGTTTGAAGTTCAAGAGTTTGAGGGAAGTAAATAGTGATCCCTCCTTGGCAGATTCACAGGAATGCGCTTATTTGGCTGCTAGCTGCATTTACGGCTGTGATTGTATTGCACGCAAGCCATATTCCTCAATGGATTCTAGTCGCTGCTGTACTTTCTATGGTATGGCGGATTCAACGTTACCGGGGTGCTTGGTCGCCGCCAAGCAGCATCGTGAAATTCGGCTTGTTAATACTTTGTATCGCCGGGTTATTGTTGGAATACGGTAAACCAGTGGGTTTGGAACCCATGATTGCATTATTGGTTTCTGCCTACACACTTAAATTACTTGAAATGGAGCATCGCAGGGAAGCTCTGTTAGTAATTTATCTCGCTTTTTTTATTGCGGCTACTCAAGCCTTATTCGATCAAAGTATTGGGCATACAAGTTTTATTTTGGGCTGCTTTGTGCTGATCACAGCTGCTTTAGTCGCATTAAATCAAGGTGTAACTGAAGGTGAAGAAAGTCATACACAACCCTTCCGTCCTTTAAAAAGTGCCATATTCCTATTGTTACAAGCTATTCCTTTAATGCTGTTGTTATTTATTGTTATGCCTAGAATAGGATCTCTTTGGTCTGTGCCTATCCAAAGCCACAGTGCAAAGACAGGCATGAGCGATAGCATGTCACCGGGTAACTTTAGTCGCCTTGGGCGTTCAGCAGAGGTAGCATTTCGAGTTGATTTTGAAGGTGAGATACCCCGGCAGCATCAACTCTATTGGCGTGGATTAATTCTGTCGGATTTTGATGGGAGAACTTGGTCTAGTGCCGATCCATTGAAGTACGATGAAACGCATCTTACCCAATGGTTTGGGAAGAAAAAACACCAGTGGGACACGCTAATAGAGCGCCGTGGTGAACCAATGGACTACCGTGTCGTACTTGAAGCAACTCAACAACCCTGGTTATTCAGTTTGCCTACTCCTGTGCCGAAAAACCCAGGCGTAGCATTAACCCGTGATTTTCGGTTGTTATCCTCAAAACCGATAGTTCGAAAAACCCAATACGATGTCAGTAGTTGGTTGGACTACACCATAGCCAGAGAAGACTTATCACCCAAAGAACGATCTTTATCCCTACAGTTACCCTCGGGCTATAACCCCAAAAGTGTTCAGCTGGCACAAAAATGGAGCCGGGAAATCAGTGATGACTTGTTGCTGGTTCAAAAAGTCCTGGGTTTATATAACCAGGAATTTATCTACACTTTACAACCGCCGTTACTGGGTACCCACAGTGTGGACGAGTTTTTATTTGAAACAAAAAAAGGTTTTTGTGAGCATTTTTCAAGCAGTTTTACCTTCCTAATGCGAGCAGCGGGAATTCCCGCCAGAGTTGTAGCGGGTTATCAGGGAGGAGAACGCCACCCGGATAACTACCTTGTAGTAAGGCAATACGATGCCCACGCTTGGGCCGAGGTTTGGATAAAGGGCAAAGGCTGGATAAGAGTAGATCCTACGGCTGCGGTAGCACCTGAACGCATTGAATTTGATCTTGAATCTGCACTGGGAGATCAAGCGGGATATTTGGCGGACTCACCCCTATCATTAGTGCAGTTTCGGCACATTAGTTGGCTGAATAAAATCCGATTGAGGCTGGACTCCTTAAATTATCAATGGGCCAAATGGGTTTTAGGTTATGACAAAGAACAAGAAAATGTTCTACAAAAATGGCTAGGGGAATATAGTCCGCTGAGAATTGCATTACTTTTACTAGCTGTGGGTGGTGGGGTTTTAGCTGTTATAGTCCTTTGGCATTTACGAACACTCTGGTATTCAAAATTGTGGCATCCAGATCATGATGAGCTGGATCGTATATTTTTAAAACTATGTAAAAAACTCGAAAAAGCAGGGATTCCTCGCCGCTCAGGCGAAGGGCCTAGGGATTATGCAAATCGAGTTGCAGAACAACGACCTGAATTAGCGAGAATTATTAAAGGCATTAACTCGGTGTATGAGCATATGCGTTATGGGAATGAAGGACAGGAAAGAGTAAAGGTTATGGATAAGGCGGTTAAACAATTAAATCCATAGAAATATTTTGAATTAAAGCAATGAATTGCATTGTTGTTATAGGATTTTGTTATTGTGAAAATACCAAAAATAAATGGTCCTATTCTATTGGTTGCGTTTGTACTAGCTATGATCGGCTCAAGTGTGTGGGTCTCATATTTAGATAGACCTGAAAATATGAAAGAGATTGTCACTACAGAATTTAGTTTGTCATGTAGTGATGTCGAGAAAGCAGGAAAGTCCTATCTTTTTCTCAATATAAAAGGCATTAGGTATGGCAGCTCTAGTCGAGTAAAAAATTGTAAGGAATTAGAGTCTGCCCAATTTACACAAGCGGTAGTAACTATACGTAAGAACCAAGATGTGGCATTTGGGGTAAAACTTGATGACATGCTTGTAATTCCTGTAAGAAATGTTAACAGTTATTTGGCAATGATTTTTTTGATATTTCTAGTATTTTCTCCTTTCTTTGGGTTATGGGTTGATCAAAACAGGAAGCGAGTAAATGAAAGGTAAAAAGTTTTATTACAAAGTGCCCAAGTGTATTCTGGGTCAATGGCTCTAAACCGGGCAGTCAACCAGCTGGGCTGCCTGCTCTTTATCCATATTACTTCAACAACATATTCCTAGCACCCTTAATAAAGTCTTCTTCCTTTGCTTTTTGCTCATATTCTGAAGGCGGAGTTTTAATACCTATCTGGAAGGCGGGCCGTTGATCGAGTCGATCAAGCCATGCCGTTAGATGTGGGAAATCATCGATAGGCACACCTGACCAATCATAAATTCTTACCCAAGCCCAGTTGGCAATATCGGCAATGCTGAGTTCTTTAGCTAGGTATTCCCGTCCATTAAGGTGGCCATCCATAACACCAAACAGTCGTTTTACTTCATTTTGGTAGCGATCAATGGCGGGTTGGTAGGTTTCATCCCAGTAGCGGAACCAGACGTTGGCTTGACCCATCATGGGGCCAATGCCACCCATTTGAAACATTAGCCATTGGATTTCTCGAGAGCGTTCTTTAGGATCTGAAGATAGTAACTTGCCGGTTTTTTCAGCCAAGTACATCAAAATGGCGCCGGATTCGAAGACGACGAAATCGTCATTTTCACGATCAATAATGGTAGGGATTCTGCCGTTGGGGTTTAGTTTTAGATATTCAGGTTCTTTCTGTTCATTTTTACTTAAACTGAGGTGATGTACGTTATAGGCTAGCCCTAGTTCTTCCAGCGCTATACTAATTTTGTGGCCGTTTGGGGTTGCGGCAGTATAGAGTTCAATCATGTAACACCTCAGTTATTATTGCGTGCTTTTTAAAGCGTGAACACCTTAGCTATTAAGGAGTCAGAATAAGAAGAATAGGGTAGTCCTTAGATTAGTGACTATTTAGACTCTCGACGCCATTTAGATTAATGGAGCATTATGACTAGTGCAATGGACTTCAGTTCAATTTTAGGATCAGTATTCATCGGCCCTGGTGCGTTTTACATAAGAAACGAGTGATCTCTAAAATCAAAATAATTCGAAGGTGATCTATGTTTGGTCAAAGCAAAAATATTATGGTGACGAAGGCAGAGGCGATTCCAGGACGAGCTGAAGCTATTACTATTAATAATTTACATTATAAAAACGGTCACCCAATTGTTCCGCCATTTCCTGATAGCATGCAGGAAATTGTGTTTGGATTGGGTTGTTTTTGGGGAGCAGAAAGGCGGTTTTGGATACAAGAGGGTGTCTATACTACTGCTGCTGGTTACGCAGGAGGTTTTACTGAAAACCCTACCTATGAGGAAGTGTGTTCGGGTTTAACCGGGCATACGGAGGTAGTAAGAGTTGTGTTTGATCCAGCTGTTATTACGCTGGAACAATTACTCAAAGTATTTTGGGAGGCACACGATCCAACTCAAGGTATGCGACAGGGAAATGATACGGGGACTCAATACCGTTCAGCTATTTATTGTGCGAATGATGCACAGGCGAAAGTTGTTTTACAGAGTAGAGAGCAGTACGAATCTTTGCTTACACAGTCAGGTCTTTCATCAATCACAACTGAAATTTCTCAAGACAAACCTTTTTACTACGCAGAGGATTACCACCAACAATATCTGGCGAAAAATCCTGGGGGCTATTGTGGCTTGAAGGGTACAGGTGTGAGTTGTACGTAAGGGTGCCTCTAAAAAGCTTTTTAGACTGAGTAATTAATTTTAATCAGGACTTAGGTTTTTAAAAAGGATTTAGGCAACGAATTTCTGCAGTCTCTAGGTGAGGGAGAGATCGGTGCTGAGAAGCGGGTACATCTTGAAACCAGGTCTGTAATAGTTGTAATACATCACCGTGGGCCACAAGTAATATTTTCAGTCTTACATTTTTTTTCTCATCAAAAGGCTGCTGTTCCAGCTGCAGGATAAGTGCAGATACACGTGAAACGACCTGGTTTGCACTTTCAACACCAAACTCTTGATGATCTGGGTTTTGCTGGTCTATGTCCCATACCATTTGGTATTGCGTGTCATTTTGGGCGTTTAGTTCACCAAAAAAACGTTCTCGAAGCGCTGTTGAATACTGAATAGGGTGTGTTGTCTTCAGTATTTTTTGGGTGATTTCGGCAGTATTTTGGGCACGTAAGAAATCAGAACTGATAATCAGGGTGTCTTGCTTTAATTCTTTGGTGTTTGAGGCAGATTCGATAACTTGCTGCTGACCATGTTCGGTTAATCCATATTGACTGCAGCCTATATTGGGGTCACTGACGATAATACCGGCTACATTGGCTTCGCTTTGCCCGTGCCTCATGGCGAAATATTGGTTTTTTAATGATGTTTTTGGCATAGGCCCTGTTTGAAGTTATGTTCGCGGCAATATCTGGAATAGAGGTGTTGAGTGCTTTGTATGTGGAATGTGGTTGTGAGGTAGTATTTATCACATATAAAAAAACATATCATACACAAAACACATCGAACATGGTTGTTGTCTGTACGTTCAATATAGGAAACAGACAATGAATGAGTGGTTTTACTATTACGTAGAGTAAACGGATAAAAGGATAGATAGCATGTTGGTTTATGGTCATAGGGGCGCAGGTGGGGAAGCACCGGAAAATACTATTGCCGGTTGTCGCCATGCCATTGAACGCGGCACACGCTATCTGGAATTAGATATGCGTTTATCGAAAGATGACCAGATTGTGATGATCCATGATGAAAGTGTTGACCGGACGGCTGACCATAAAGGGAAAGTGAATAGCTATACTGTAGCTGAGTTAAAAGGTATGGATGCCAGGCAATCTGGAGCCCCCTGGCCAGATAAAGAAGGTGTTGGGATCGTAACACTCGATGAAATGCTTGATGCTACACAAGAGATAAAAGGTTATCAGTTAGAAGTGAAAACAGGCCCTACGGAGCAAATGGAGCGTATTGCAGAGCTGTTGGCAGAGAAATTTCCCTCCGAAGCCTCCGTGGAAAAAGTTGTCATTACTTCATCCAGTTTAACGCTGTTACAACGATTAATGACACTGGCACCGCATATCCCGCGTGGTTATATATCCATTACACCGAACCCTTTTCCTGTTCTTGACCGTTTTAAATGCAGCTTACTGGCGATGAACTGGAGTGTTTGTAATATGATTAACCTTGGTCATGCTCGTCGAAAAGGGCTTCATATCTCAGTGTGGACTGTTAACGATGCTAGTGTGATAAAAAACCTGCATCGCTCGAAAGTGGACAGTGTGATTACTGATTTTCCCTCCATGGCATTGCCTTTAATAGCAAGTTTTGAACGCTGAGTTTTAGATTATTGAGTTTTAGTTTTTTGCGCCTAGGAAAATGCCTTAATCAAAAGAAAAAATCCGCAGATAGGCATTAATATCAGGGTATAAATACGGAATCGGCTAGCATCAATACTTTGAAGGTGTTTGCTAGCAAACCAAGCACCTAATGCACCACCAATGCCAAGTACCAGGCCGTACCCACCTATTTCTAATGTCATTGCACCAAAACCTGTGTAGGCGATTAGTTTAGTAAATTGCATCACTAGCGAATTCATTGCTTTGGTGGCGACTAGCCGTTCTTTTTCCATACCATAATTGAGCATAAAAGGGTTATGTACAGGGCCTGTGCCTCCCACTAATCCAGATAAAAAAGAAACCACTAAACCAACGGGGAAAAACCAGGTTTTTTTCATGGCAAAGGATCGTTTTGATTTACCAAATTTGTATTGGAATATAGTTGATATAAGAAATAATCCTAAAACGATTTGAATCCACTGGGCAGATATTTGGGTAAAGGTCCACGCACCTAAAATAGCACCGAGCAGGCTGCCTGGTATAAGCCAACTACTGACTGTCCAGTCGATATGGTTTCTAAATAGCCAGGCTCGGGATGGATTTGCTAAAAAAGCCCCCAGGCTCACAACGGGCGCGACTACCTGAGGTGCTATAAGAAAACTGATGATAGGGATCATCAGCATTGCTGCACCCCCTGCAGCAACGGTGCTGATAAACCAGGCCATACTGCCTGCAATAAATAAAATGATAATTGTCATAAATGATTGTGTGCAAAATTTTCGTGGGAGCTGTGAGGTGGCTCGACAGGATTAGCAGGGTAACTGCACCAATCACTCCAGCTGCCGGCATATAAGCGAGCATTATCGATGCCCGATAATGAGAGCGAAAGCAGATTAACACATGCGGTAACACCTGATCCGCAATAGACCACCGGAGATTCAGAAATGGGGAGGGATTTCCAGATCAGTTTTTGTTGGTCATGTGGCTTAACAAAACCTGCTTCGTCAGTGACCAATTGCCAAGGTGTATTAATCGCTCCGGGGATATGCCCAGCAATGGGGTCTATTGGCTCTTCAAGCCCTAAATAGCGAGGAGCTTCTCTTGAATCGATAAGCGTAGTTTCTTTATCGCCTATAAATTGTCTTACCCAGTGACGATCGACAATAAGTTCTGAATTAATATCGCCGGAGAAATTGCCTTTGATGATTCCTGAATTAGTTTCAGGCGTTTCTTGTGTAGTGAGAAAACCGGATGCTTTCCATGCCGAGATACCTCCATCTAAAATCTTTATTCGAGAATGACCATATAGTTTTAGTAGCCACCATAACCTTGCTGAACCAGCGAGACGGTTATCATCGTAAGCTATAACGAGTGAATTATGGTTAACACCACAGTGCTGCATTTTTTGGATAAATGTTTCTGGGTCAGGCAATGGATGTCGACCACCATGTAACTGTTTTGAAGTGGATTGTTGGTTTGGGGTAGATAGATCGGTTTCCATGTCCAAGTGAAATGCATTGGGTATGTGTTCATCAAGATAAAGGTTTCTTCCTTTATTCTTGTCAGCTAGTGAAAATCTACAATCAAAAATAATAGTGTTATCTAGATCAAGTTGAAGAAGCTCTTCTGCACTAATAAACCATTTGGGCATAATTTGCTGGCCTTGTAAGACAACAGTGAATTGTTGAATAGTAATACGCTCTTTTGAATAAGCGCTTTATAACTATAATAGCTTTAGAGATGGCTTGTATGGCTTATTTTTGCCAGAAAAGTATTAGCTGAATTTATAGAAATATGACAAAAAACGATCCTAATCTATGCCCCTTGTGTGGTGAGTCAAATAACTGTGGTGTGAGTAAGCCTGAAGATTGTTGGTGCCGGTCGGAAACATTTTCTGGTGATTTGATTCAAAGTATTCCTCCTGACAAGGTGAAAAAGGCCTGCATTTGCCAAAATTGTGTTAGGAGATCAAGTGTTAGGATGGGTGGATAATACAGGCAAATACTGAAAATTTACCTGTATTATGTAGTTTGATGGCTGTTTCAGCTTTTCTGCCATTTTCAGCTTTTTGCGGTGAGATCACGACTTCTTATGAGTAATTATGATCATTTCCCCCTATACCTTGGGCTTTATTGAAAAAAATCTACGTAATGCAGTGAAAATGGGCTTAAAACCCCTGGATTTTTAAGAAAAGGCCCATTAGACTGCGGTGCTTGACCACAGAGTCGAAAAAATTTTCTAGATTAACAACCTTGAGGGATTCAATAATGAACCTTATTAAATTGTTTGGCGTATCTGCATTGGTACTAGGCTTGGCGGCTTGTGGTGGTGAAGCTGATAAAGCAACTGAAGCAGCGCCAGAAGCAGCACAAGAGACTGCCGCAGAAGCAGTAGAAACAGTAAAGACTGAAGCTGAATTGGCGGCTGAAAAAGTTAAGAGCAAATTTGACACAGAGAAGTTTGCAGAAGGTGCCAGTAATGATGTTTCGACAGCCCCTGCCCCATCATTTTTTCAATCTGAAAACTTGAAGCCTGGTGAATATATTAATGAACAGGGTGAAGTTGTTAAGAACCTTGATCCTGATGAAGTAGAAGAAAACCCTGTGTTGAATACAGTACCCGAAGGTATTGAGCCAGGTAGTGTAGAGCACACAATGTGGCTTCTTGAACAAGAATAATAATCTACACGATATTCTCTTAGCTATAGAAAAAATTCATCCCAGTGTGTTGATACCGCTGGGATGAATGCTTTTAGGGCCTTTATTTTTTCCTATCTTCATTTCAACATTTCCCCATCTCAAGTTTTTTCTTCTAGTGTTTTGCTCTTTCAGCAAGTTTAAGTTCTTCTATGTTTATTTTTGTATCATGGCGGCCACATTTTTTTCAGTACCATAATATTTTAGTGCAACAGTATTGAGCTTGTTGTTGGTGTAAGTATTTTGTATTTGTAGTGGATAAATAGCTGAGCCAAGAAACAAACAGTGCTATGCTTTTGCTGCTCATGATTTAAGAGTAAATTTAATGTCGTTATGACAAGGGAGAAGTAGATTGATCAAGGAAAGCAGGGAAGTGATCAAGGATAAGAGAAAGGGCGAAAAGCCTATACCAAATGATATTCACAATTATTTAAACGAAGCACAGGATGCTGTACTTAATAAAATTCAGGAATTTGGTTGGAGTTTGCAATTTATCCGCCGCCCGTTATTTCAAGAGCCTATTGTGATTGCAGCTAATGCGAAAGGCGATGCTTTTGGTGTATTAGAGGTAGATGGTCACTTTAATACAGAGCCTGATATTTTATTAAGAGAGTGATACTCATCCCATAAGTTTTCACCAATTGTTCTAGGGTTTGATTTGCGGTTTTCGTAGCTATTACAAAAATGTATAACCATTTAGGTTTGCAGTAGATCCAGTTAGGGTAAAAGTTGATTAGGTTTCTTGGGAATATACTTTGGTTTTTATTAGGCGGTGTCCTAATGGGATTAGCTTGGTGGTTGGTGGGGCTTATTGCTTTCATCACTATCATTGGTATTCCTTGGGGCAAAGCCTGTTTTGTTATGGGGCAATTTTCGTTTTTCCCTTTTGGTAAAGAAGCTGTTAGCCGAGATATATTGAACCAGTCAGGGGATATAGGAACAGGAGCCCTTGGCCTAATCGGTAATATTATCTGGTTTGTCTTTGCCGGATTTTGGTTGGCAATCGGTCATATAATCTCAGCACTTGCTTGTTTTATTATTATTATTGGTATTCCTTTCGGCTTGCAGCACTTAAAACTCGCTGGAATAGCCATTGCGCCTATCGGTAAAACGGTAGTTGCTAAGCCATAAAACAACTTTCATTTTAGGAATAACCTTGGATAACGCTGCTTTTTCAGCCCTTAGTTTACATTCAGGCTTGCTTAAAAATCTTGAGACATTGGGTTATCAAAAGATGACACCGATTCAGGCTCAGAGTTTGCCTAGTATCCTGAATAATAAAGATGTGATTGCTCAGGCAAAAACCGGTTCTGGTAAAACGGCAGCCTTTGCTTTGGGGCTTTTAAATAAGCTCAACGTCAAACAGTTTCGTGTGCAATCGTTAGTGCTATGTCCCACCCGGGAGTTGGCAGATCAGGTGGCGAAGGAAGTCCGTAGGCTAGCAAGAGCGATTCACAACATTAAAGTTCTTACCTTGTGTGGTGGTATGCCATTTGGCCCACAAATAGGCTCATTGGAGCATGGAGCTCATATCATTGTTGGGACGCCGGGCAGAGTCGAAGAGCATTTGCGCAAGGGTACTTTAAGGTTGGGTGATTTAACGACTCTGGTATTAGATGAAGCCGACCGTATGCTTGATATGGGATTTCAACCATCTCTTGACGCTATTGTTGGGCAGTTACCCCACAAACGCCAAACCCTGTTGTTTAGTGCTACTTATCCTGATCAGATCCAAACTATTTCTAAACGAATAATGAATGATCCTGTGATGGTTCATGTAGCATCTACCCATGATAAAAGCACTATCCAACAGCATTTTTTTAAGGTAAATAGTGACAAGGAGCGTATGACGGCGCTGCAATTGTTACTCCAGAAATACCAGCCAGAATCTTCAGTTGTATTTTGTAATACCAAACGTGAAGCCCAAGAAATCGCAGATGAATTATCTAGCCTTGGTTTCAGTGCTTTGGCTTTACATGGTGATCTGGAACAAAGGGACCGGGATCAAACTTTAGTGCGATTTTCCAATAAAAGTGCTTCTGTATTGGTGGCGACAGATGTGGCAGCACGAGGTCTCGATATTGAGGCCTTGGATGCGGTGATTAATTATCAACTTGCACGGGATACAGAAGTGCATGTCCACCGTATTGGGCGGACTGGGCGTGCTGGCAGTAAGGGCATAGCCTGTTCTCTCTATACTGAGAAAGAAGCCTACAAAGTGGCTTTGTTGGAAGATTACCTGGATCAACTGATTGTGGGTGAGCCTTTGCCGCCGATGCAATTGTTAGAGAAACCAATCTTCAGTCCTTCTATGGAAACGCTTCAAATAGATGGTGGCAAAAAGCAAAAGGTACGCCCTGGAGATATTTTAGGTGCCTTGACAAGTAAAGGTGACAGTGAAGGTAGCGAAAATAGTATTTCTGGTTCAGATGTGGGAAAAATCAATATCTTTGATCGCAGTGCCTACGTCGCTGTAAAAAGTGATGTATGCAAACTGGCACTAAAAAAATTGAGTCAGGGGAAATTAAAAGGGCGTAATTTTCGTGCCCGGCTTATTCGAAGTTAACGTTCGAAGTTAGTATTCGGAGCTAGCACTTAGTGCTATTTATAAGCTTAATGAGATTTATAGGCCTAGTGAGGTTTATAAGCCAGTGAGGTTTATAAAAAAACCCCTAGAATTTAACTGGGAGCAGCTAACTGCCTTTCTCGTTCTTTTACTGGATCCGCCACAGGAATGGCGGAAAGCAGCTTCTTAGTATAGTCATGCTCTGGGTTGGCAAATAAAGTTTCGGTGTTACCCATTTCTACCAGCTTTCCGTGGTGCATTACAGCAACCCTGTCAGCAATATAGCGAACGACAGAAAGATCATGTGAGATAAACAGCATGGTTAGGTTGTGTTTTTCTACCAGAGTTAAAATTAAGTCGAGTATTTGAGCTTGTATGGTGACATCCAGTGCGGAAACAGGCTCATCCGCAATGACTAGCTCTGGTTTAGTAGCGATAGCCCGACCAATGGCAATACGCTGGCGTTGGCCACCAGAGAACTCATGAGGATATTTTCGAATAGCCGAGCGAGCCAGCCCCACCTCATCCATCAAGGTTAAAACCCGATCTGTTACATTTTTACGTGTTGCCAAGCCATGATAGAGCAGCGGCTCCGCCAATGTGTCAAATACGCTCATACGCGGATTGAGGGAGGCGTAAGGGTCCTGGAATATCATTTGCATACGTCTACGCATGCTTTTCATCTGATGCTTGGACAGTTGTGTCAGATTGGTGTTATCAAATAGTACCGAACCACTGGTAGTTGGCACTAATTGAAGAATTGAGCGCCCTAAAGTGGATTTCCCTGAACCTGATTCCCCAACAAGCCCAAGAATTTCGCCCCGCCTTATCTTTAGGGATACGTCTTCAACAGCTTTAATAATTTTTTTACCACCCTTAAACCAACCACCACTATGGTCCTGAAAATGGGTCCGTAATTTCTTGGCCTCTAACAAGAATTCATTCACTGGCGAGTCGTTTATACTGGTGGCAAGCTCTGGTTTTGCTCCCTCAGGAATGGAGGCTAGCAGTTTCTTAGTGTATTCATGCTGGGTACGGTGAAAAATATCTTCCACTGGACCCTGTTCAACGATAACGCCATCTTTCATTACGGCAACTTTATCAGCAACCCCTGCAACAACGGCAAGGTCATGGCTGATAAAAATCACAGCGATATTGCGCTGTTGTTGCAGTTGTTTCACCAGTCTTAAAATTTGTGCCTGAATCGTGACGTCGAGTGCGGTAGTGGGTTCGTCGCATATCAGTAGTTTTGGTTCAGTGATCAGTGCCATGGCAATCATCACTCGCTGCCGCATACCACCTGAAAATTCATGGGGATAGCTATGCACCCGTTTTTCCGGTTCCACAATACCTACCTCACCAAGAAGCTCTGTGGCCCGTTCAATGGCTTTCTGACGAGAAATATCATGGTGATAAATGAGAGGTTCGATTAATTGCTCACCTACAGTTAAATATGGATTAAGGCTGGTCATCGGATCCTGGAAAATAATGGCAATATCATTGCCGCGAATTTTCTGTAAATCCTTTTCACTGGTTTGAAGAAGATCCTTTTGTTGCTGGTGATGGCCATTAAACAGGGCAGTGCCTGATTCGATTTTCCCCGGAGGTTGCGGGATTAGGTTGAGTAAACTGTAGCAAGCAACAGATTTTCCAGAGCCAGATTCACCCACAATGGCCAGGGTTTCACCATGATCGACACTAAAGCTAATGCCATCAACTGCTTTCACTACTCCGTCTCGGGTATGAAAGTGTGTTGTTAGATTTTCAACTTCTAGTAATGGCATATTAGTTTTTCTATATAATAATTTAATATTATTCAATAAATTATGTTATTTATTAAAAGTATTACATTAACTTAAATAGTGTTAATGGTTTCAATCTTTAGATGACCTGACATCTAATGCATCCCTTAAGCCATCACCTAGAAAATTAAGTGCGAATAAAGTGATGGATAAAGTTAAACCGGGGAACAATAACAACCATGGGTATTCCTCCATGGTCTCAACCCCATAGGAAATCAATAGTCCCCAGGAACTTTGTGGTGGTTGAATTCCCAACCCCAAAAAGCTTAAAAAAGCTTCCAATAGCATTACGCTGGGAATTGTTAACGTGGTATAGACAATCACTGGCCCCAGGGTATTGGGTATCAGGTGACGACGGATAATAGTCCAGCGCGACAGCCCCAGAGAAACCGCAGCCTCTATAAATTCCTGCCGCCGTAATGACAGCACTTGTCCACGGACAATGCGTGCCATGGTCAACCACTCAACGGCACCAATGGCTAAAAACAGTAATAGGATATTGCGGCCAAAGATGACCATCAGCAGAATAATGAAAATCATAAAGGGTAGGGCGTAGAGAATATCTACCAGTCGCATCATCAAGGCATCGACCCGACCGCCAGCATACCCAGCTATAGTGCCCCAGAGTACGCCTATTACGAGAGCCACACCGGTAGCAATAAAGCCCACCATCAGGGACACACGGCTGCCGTACATAATACGGGTGAGCATATCCCGGCCAAAGATGTCAGTGCCCAGCCAGTGCTCTGCTGAAGGTGGCGAAGCTCCAAGTACTAAGTCTTGCTCTTCATAGCCATAGGGGGCAATCAGTGGTGTTAGCAGGGCAATAATGCAGAGAAAAACGATAACAAAAAGGCCAAATAACGCCAGCTTGTTTTTGCGTAACCGGATCCAGGCATCCTGCCAAAGTGAGGTGCCTTTTTCTGCTTGTATTTGAGTGCTGTTGCTTGGGAGAGTATCACTCATGTTTAATCTCCCTGTATCTGGTGTCGTAATTTCGGATTTATCCAAACAGCAATAATGTCCGATAACAGATTAAACAGAATGATTAAGGTAGCGAAGAACACCGTAGTGCCAAGAATCATGGTGTAATCACGGTTAAAGGCTGCCTGTACATAAAAGCGCCCCAGTCCTGGTATTTGAAAGATGGTTTCGACCACAAAGGAACCGCTTAAAAGCCCGGCAAAGGCTGGGCCGAGAAAAGCCACCACAGGGATTAAGCCGCCACGCAAACCATGTTTTAGTACGACTACCCATTCGGGCAAACCTTTGGCCCTGGCAGTGCGGATATAGTCCTGAGACATAACCTCCAACATCCCCCCGCGACTTAAGCGTGCCAGAAAAGCGGCATAGCCCGTTCCCAAGGTAATGGCGGGTAAGAGTTTATCGCCAGGCAAGTCCCCCCAGCCGGATACCGGTAGCCATTCAAGCCAGATACCAAAAATTAGTACTAATAATGGGCCCATCAGGAAAGAGGGCATACAGATACCGATCATCGCGGCGGACATGGGAACATAGTCTTGTGGAGTATTCGGCTTGAGCGCGGCAAAAACGCCAGCACTGACACCAATAATAATGGCCACTAACATGGCATAAAGGGCTAATTCTGCGGTAATCGGCAAGCCGCCATAAATCAATTCATCGACAGTGCGTCCGGGGTACCGAAAAGATGGGCCAAAATCTCCCTGTATCAGATCTCCAAGGTAGCTAATATATTGCTGCCACACCGGTTGATCGAGTTTGTACTGTACTTCTAATGCTTTGATGACTTCGGGCGGTACCGCTTTCTCGGCACTAAATGGCCCACCGGGGGCAGCGCGTACCAAAAAGAAGGTGGCAGTAATCACCACCAGCAATACCGGAATTGCCTGTAATAGCCTACTGAGAATAAAACGAAACATTAGTTGAGTTTCACTCCACTTAAATTAGTATCTAGGGACAGGTTTTTATAGAGCACGTAATTAAGAATATTTGGCTGCAATCCTTTTAGGCTGGGATGAACCAGGCTTTTACTGTTATAGATATAGATTGGAATAATCGGCATATCCTCCAGCAAAATAGCTTCAGCTTCAGCCATGAGTTGATAGCGTAAGTTTCTATCAGCTGTTTTTGGAGCAAGCTTTAGAATGAGTTCATCGTACCTGGGGTTAGACCAGCCAGTACGATTGTTCCCTCCATCTTTTACCCACATATCCAGAAAAGTATTTGGGTCAACATAGTCACCGATCCATCCAGCTCGGGCAATGGTGTAATCACCATTGTTGACGGAGTCTAAATAGACCTTCCAGTCCTGATTGTTGAGTACAATATTGACGCCTAAGTACTGGTTCCACATTTGCTGGATGGCGACCGCTATTTTTCGATGGCCTTCTGACGTGTTGTACAGTAATTCCGTAATAGGAAAGCCTTCACCATTTGGAAAACCAGCATCGGCTAATAATTGTTTGGCTTTATCCGGGTTAAATTCAAATGCAGATTTTGCGCTGTAACCCAAGGTGTCTGGTGGGGTAAAGGTATAGGCAGGCACTTCTCCACCTTTGGTGACTTGTTCGGTTAATTGTTTACTATTAATACTCATCGCCAATGCCTGTCGGACACGTTTGTCTTTTAGGTGTGGCAACGTTGTATTTATACGATAGAAATAATTCCCCAGGTAAGGGTGGGTATGCAGCAGGTGGGGTTTGTCTTTTTTGTAGGTGGCTACTTTATCGATAGGGATACTGCCGGTGTGATGCAGTTGCCCTGAGCGGAACATACGTTCTTCTGTGGTGACATTTTCTATGGGGTGAAAACGAATACCGTTGAGTTTTACTTTATCGGCATCCCAATATAGTGGGTTTTTAGCCACGTCCACTCGTTTAAACAGCTTCCATTCCTTTAAAGTAAAAGGGCCATTACCAACAAAATTCCCTGGCCGGGTCCACAGGCTGCCGCGTTCATCCGGTTTGCCAAACTTTTCAATGGTGGGGCGGTGGACCGGGAACATGCTGTAATGGTCTAACAGTTGCAAGAAGTAGGGTGTGGCGTTGTTCAGTTCTACTTCAAGGGTGTAATCATCGATGACTTTTACCCCCACTTTTGAGAAATCATCAATCTCCCCTTTGGCGTAGGCCTCAGAGTTTTTAATTGGGAACAACATATAGGCATATTGATTGCCCAATGCGGGTTGTAAAGCTCTCCACCATGACCAGGCAAAGTCTTGTGCAGTAACTGGGTCCCCATTTGACCAAACGGCATTACGGCGCAATTGGAATGTATAGGTTTTGCCATCGCTACTGATATTCCAGGATTTGGCGACAGCGGGAATAGGCTCCAAAGTTGCAGGATCTTTAGCCACCAGACCCTCGAGTAGAGCAGTGAGAATATGGTGTTCGGGAATACCGGTGACAATATGTGGGTCAAGTTCCTGTGGGTCTGTACCGTTACCCCAATGAAGAATGCCATCCCTGTTGCCTGTGGCGACATTATTTTCACCACCGCTACAGCCAACAAGTGATATGAACACTAACCATGTAAACAATAGAGCAGTAGTTTTTAAGTTATTATTTTTCTGCATGGGCATTCTTTTTATTAGGCGTACTATTATAGCTAGGCCTGTTGTTATAGGTAGATATAGATGCTTCTAGCCGCTCTAAGTTTCTATTAATAAGATAAATTTGAATAAGATAAAAGAACCCTATGTTAGGCAAGGTCGCAGCCAAGTACCAGTGTGGATTGTGTTCTATTTATGATAGTGCTTGATTGTGGTTGAAATAGCGCTTGATTACGGTTGAAAAGGATGGGCGAACCCACGATAATGCGCAGCGCTTTGCTAGACAGTCAGTTTAGTAAAACGATTTTTTATGGTGACCCCTGTTGGTCCCTTCGCAATGATCGACTACGAACCCCGCCAGGCCCGGAAGGGAGCAACGGTAGTAGTTATATCATGTGCCGAGGTGTGGCTGACAGGGGGAGCCACCAGATTTTATTCCTACCTTTTTTTCCTATTTTCACTTTAAAGTTTTCTTATCCAGTATTTTCTTGACAGTTTTTTAGAGTAAGCGCTAATCTTCCCAACAGATTTAAAGCTAGTTTGCTTATAAAATAATCAGGGAGTACGGAAACAGTGATTAGCGATAAAGTAAATTTTTCTGTTCAGCTCAAATGCTGTCGCAGCACAGGGCTTTTTCAACCACGTTGTTTTTCCTCTAATAATTATGGCAGTTGGTCCCTAGGTCAGTTGTCAATACCGATCTATCTGTTAAAACAATTCGCTTAATTTAATTTCCCATCGTGAATTTATTCATGGTGTGTTGTTCCATATTTCCGTTTATCCAGGGAAGGTATTCCTATGTCCTCGCCTCATTTTAAGGCTGTTTCTACTTTTTCTCGTACAGCCCTTGTTATTTCTATTTTATTGACTTCCTGGATAGTTAATGGGGATGTATTAACCCCAAATATTATTAGTCAGCCCACCCATAACCCCACAGTGGGTAGCTTGGGTTCCTCCCACGAAGTAGGGGTAGACGGCAGTGCCAACTACAGTATCCCTATTAATGTCGTGCCCGGAAAAGCCGGATTACAACCCCAATTATCTCTTGCCTATAACAGCAATGGCGGCAATGGCTTGTTAGGTATTGGTTGGGGCCTTTCCGGCCTCTCGGAAATCACCCGCTGTCCGACCACATTGGAACAGGATGGTTTTATTGATGGCGTGGATTTCGATAGCAATGATAAATACTGTTTGGATGGCCAACGACTGACATTAGTCAGTGGTATCTATGGTGCTAATCTGGCGGAATACCGTACCGAAAACGAAAGCTATTCAAAAATTATTTCCTATGGCAGTGCTGCCAGTGGGCCAGCTTATTTTAAGGTTTGGAGTAAATCGGGAACAGTTTCGGAATATGGTGTCACTTCTGATTCGAGAATCGAAGCCCAGGGTAAAAATGATGTGCTGATTTGGGCATTGAATAGGGTGGAAGATCGCTATACCAACTACATGACCATTAGCTATCAGGAAGATAATGCCAATGGGGATTATCGGCCGGATCGGATTGACTATACGGGGAATACCGGTGCGGGAGTAAATCCTTATAACTCAGTCAGGTTTGAGTATGAATCGAGGCCGGATATTACCCCCCAATATATTAGTGGGAGTTTGGTGAAAACGACAAAACGACTGGAGAAAATATCCAGCTATTCATCTAACACTTTAAATCGTAAATATAATCTAGTTTATGGGCTAACAACAGATGTAAGTAGATCACACATAGACAGTGTTACTGAATGTAATCAGGAAAGTAATTGTCTAGGTGCTTTGAACATAGATTATTCAGATGTTGACATCTCTTTGAGTTCAGGAATAGGTGGGCCGACATGGAGTAACGCCAGTGGTTGGGGTGTAGCGGAGCACTATTCTACGATTCAATATCCCGACATTAATGGTGATGGTAAATCAGATATTTGTGGGCGTTCAGGATACGGTATTATTTGCTATTTAAGTACAGGAAATGGCTTTAGTAGTAGTCCTTCTAATGGGCCGACATGGAGCAACGCCAGTGGTTGGGGTGTAGCGAAGCACTATTCTACGATTCAATATCCCGATATTAACGGGGATGGAAAGCCTGATGTTTTTGCTCGGGCTGGATCAGGAGTTATTGGTCATCAGATGGCTTCTGGAACTAACAGCTTTCAATCTGCTACCAACGCCCTTGGTGTCACCACCAGCTTTACCTACAAACCCCTAACCGACACCTCCGTCTACACCAAAGGCACCGGCGCCACTTACCCCGTAGTAGATGTTCAATACCCCCAATACGTAGTCAGCGAAAAAACTGTCTCCAACGGTATCGGCGGGGTGTTTACCACCAGCTATAGCTACAAGGGCTTAAAAGCCCACTCAAAAGGCTTGGGCAGTCTCGGCTTTAGCGAGATGACCACCCGTAACGAAGACACGGGTATCCAAACCACGTCCTACTTTAGTCAGGATTACGTCAATCGTACCCAGGGCATGCTGAATCGCCTGAAGACTGTTGCCGGTAATGGCACGGTGTTGTCTGATACCGAAAATGTCTGGTCTACCATTGCCGTGGGTTCCGGGAGTGATACTCGTTATCGTGGGCAATTACTGAGCACTGAGGTCACCAAGCGTGATCTTAATAATGCCTTTCTACACAGGGAGACCAACAGCTACACCTACGATGGCTATGACAATGTCAAAACCACCACCAGTACAGTGTATGACAGCCTTAATCAGATACTGAGAACCCGAACCACTACCAACGACTACAAAGCCGCAGATACCAGCCAATGGCTCTTGGGCTTATTGGAAAAAACTACCGTGTCTGCCACGGTATCCGGCCAGCCTATGCTCACCCGCAAATCTGCCTGGACCTACGATGGCACCACTGGTCGAAAACTCACAGAAAAGATTTTAGAACCAGTATCCGAAACGGTCTTAAGCGAAACCCGTTACGAGAACATCGACCTGTTCGGTAACCATAAACGTACCGTGGTGAGTGGCCCTGACTTTGCTACTCGACAAACGGATGTGGTGTATGACGCCACCGGGCGGTTTGTCACGTCCACCACCAATGATCTGGGTCACACAGCCACCAGCACCTACTACCCCGATGGCCATATCAATGCTGGTCAGGTACAAACCACCACCAATGCCAATGGCATCAGTACCCATTTCGAATACGATGGCTTTGGTCGTAATATCAAAACCACAGCGGCCTATGGCTCAGCTAATCCCGTGGAAAGCTATACCAGCTTTGAATGGTGCGGCGATATTACCGATGGCAACTTCTGTGT
>JAJFKD010000072.1 GCA_021773405.1 Porticoccus sp. | reverse complement strand
GACCGAGACCGAGACCGAGACCGAGACCGAGACCGAGACCGAGACCGAGACCGAGACCGAGACCGAGACCGAGACCGAGACCGAGACCGAGACCGAGACCAGTTTAGTCGACGCTATCGACCTACCAACGTCAACAAATTTTGAATTAGATTCTCTAGCCCCACCTCAAGAGAAAAACCACAAAAGGCTGATGTGGACTGCGCTCTCCCTACTGGCAATCCTGGTTCTCGCAACCCAATACATTTACTTCCATGTGGATGTGCTTGCTGCAAACTCAAACAATCACAATTGGCTAAATCGCTTTTGCCAAATAACCGGCTGTGAAATTCCCGTTCAGACCGACACATCGTTGATCCAAAGCAGCCAGCTAGTTGTCCACTCTCACCCAACCACACCCAACGCATTGGTCGTTGATGCTGTGATTATTAATCAGGCCAATTTTGATCAGCCCTTCCCCTTGCTAGCACTGAGCTTTGAAGACATACAGGGGCGCAGCATCGCAAAACGACACTTTCAGCCAGAAGAATATTTAGCGGGTGATTTGGCAAATATAAAACTTATGCCCTCACAGCAATCCATTCGGCTCATGCTAGAAGTTATTGATCCAGGCCCAGAAGCTGTCAATTACTCCCTTTATATCCCTGAATAATCTTTTTCCATTTGGAAACAACGGGTATCATATCGCCCCCCATTTCAAAGACAGTCAACAGCAACTGAGACCAGCTCTTGATGCAACAGCCCTTGGTACAGAGCCCTTGATAACAATAGGTGAGCACAAAATAGCAAACCGGACGATCCTGGCCCCCATGGCTGGCGTGACCGATTTGCCGTTTCGCCAACTCTGTCGTCAACTGGGTGCCGGGCTCACTGTCTCCGAAATGATTACATCGGATACTCGCTTGTGGAAAAGTAGAAAAAGCCAGCAGCGCTTGATCCACAAGGACGAACCATCGCCACGCTCCGTTCAAATTGCCGGAAGTATCCCCGAAATGATGGCTGATGCTGCACAACAAAATGTTGAACTGGGTGCCGAAATTATTGATATCAATATGGGCTGCCCAGCTAAAAAGGTCTGCAAACGTGCTGCAGGCTCCGCACTGCTTCAGGACGAAACACTGGTCGCTGAAATTCTCACCGCCGTGGTATCAGCAGTGAATGTACCCGTCACACTGAAAATTCGCACCGGCTGGGATGAGCAAAATCGCAATGCACTGAACATTGCCCGTATCGCTGAAGATGCGGGCATACAGGCGCTGGCCGTCCATGGTAGAACCCGTGCCTGCCGCTTTAAAGGTCAGGCAGAATACGACACCATCGCAGAAGTCGTTCAACAAATATCCATACCCGTTTTTGCCAATGGCGATATACAAACACCCCAGCAAGCCAAACAGGTTTTAGACCACACCGGTGCTGCAGCCATAATGATCGGCAGAGCCGCCCAGGGAAATCCCTGGATATTCAATGAAATCAATCATTACCTGGCACACGGAAAAATACCTAACAAACCAAACAACGAAGAACTTATAACGGTCATCAGCCAACATATTCAAGCTATCCATAAACATTATGGCGAATATCTAGGACTACGGATTGCCCGCAAGCATGTGGGCTGGTACGTTAGCTCCCTGCCAAATGGAGAAGCATTTAGAAAATATTTCAATCAGCTGGAAGACCCTTGCAAACAAATACAAAGCCTGCAGCATTTTTTCGAAGCAGATAACAATAATTGGGACCAAGCCGCATGAGCGCCATTGATACATTTACCATTCAGGCTGAAACTGACGCCGAAGAAACACCTGTAATGCCCCAACACGAGTCACTGCGACAATGTGTTGAGCGTGCCCTTGAACAATATTTTCAAACCCTGGACGGACAACCTGCCAATGACCTCTACCAACTGGTATTGAGTGAGGTAGAAGCACCACTACTGGAAGCGGTGCTCTCATACACCCGCAACAACCAGAGTAAATCTGCAGAAATGCTTGGCCTTAACCGGGGCACATTGCGGAAAAAACTTAAGCAATATGACCTGCTGTAACAGAGCCATCTACACAGTCAATCCATATTCAACCAACAAACACTAAATTAAAGACGAGGACATCATGAGCGATCTACGTAAAGTCACCCGCGCTCTTATCAGCGTATCCGACAAAACAGGCATTGTTGAATTTGCCCAGGCTCTGAGCGCCCAAGGCGTTGAAATCCTCTCTACTGGTGGCACCCACCGGTTACTCAATGAAAACGGTGTGGCTGTTCGTGAAGTATCAGATTACACCGGCTTCCCTGAAATGATGGATGGCCGAGTCAAAACCCTGCACCCCAAAGTACACGGAGGCATCCTTGGTCGCCGCGGCACCGATGATGCAGTGATGGAAGAACACGGCATTCTCGGTATCGATATGGTCGTGGTCAATCTTTACCCCTTTGCTGCCACAGTAGCCGACCCAAATTGCGACCTGCCTACTGCCATTGAAAATATCGATATCGGCGGCCCCACCATGGTTCGCTCTGCAGCGAAAAACCACAAAGATGTGGCCATCGTAGTAAACGCCGGTGACTACAGTGCAGTACTGGACGAAATGCAAAACCAAGATGCCCAGCTCGGTTACGAAACCCGCTACAACCTAATGGTTAAAGCCTTTGAACACACCGCTGGTTATGACGGCATGATCGCCAACCACTTTGGCGCCAGAAACACACAAAACGAAGCACGGGATTTCCCCAACACCTTCAATGCCCAGTACATCAAAAAGCAGGAAATGCGTTACGGTGAAAACCCTCACCAGAAAGCTGCTTTCTATGTGGAAGAAGAGCCAGCGGGCGCAAGCATTGCCACGGCCACACAGCTACAGGGCAAAGAACTGTCCTACAACAATATCGCCGATACCGATGCCGCACTGGAATGCGTCAAGCAGTTCGACCAACCTACCTGCGTGATTGTGAAACACGCCAACCCCTGTGGTGTGGCTGTTGCTACCGACATTAAAACTGCCTATGACCTGGCCTTTGCTACTGATCCAGAATCAGCCTTCGGCGGCATTATCGCCTTCAACCGCGAGCTGGATGCAGCAACTGCTGAAGCTATTTGCGAGCGTCAATTTGTTGAAGTGATTATTGCGCCCAGCATTTCTGATGCAGCCAAAGAAGCGGTCAGCGCCAAAAAGAATGTACGCCTGCTGGAATGCGGTGAGTGGGATGCATCGTCATCGGCGCAAGGCTTTGACTACAAACGTGTCAATGGCGGCCTACTGATTCAAGACCGCGATAAAGGCATGGTCACTGCCGACGACCTAAAAGTCGTCACCGAGCGCAAACCTACCGATGCCGAATTGGACGATATGTTGTTCGCCTGGAAAGTCGCCAAAATGGTGAAATCCAACGCCATTATCTACACCAAAAACAACCAGACCATTGGTGTGGGCGCTGGCCAAATGAGCCGAATCAACTCCGCACGTATTGCTGCCATTAAAGCAGAACATGCAGGGCTGGAAGTAAAAGGTGCAGTGATGGCATCCGATGCCTTCTTCCCCTTCCGCGACGGTATCGACAATGCTGCCGAAGTAGGTATTAGTTGTGTGATTCAACCTGGCGGCTCTATTCGTGATGATGAAGTCATCGCCGCTGCCGATGAACATGGCATGACCATGGTGTTTACTAGCATGAGGCACTTCCGCCACTAAATACTAATCAACAATGCTCTCTTACGGCGGCTGTATCACGACGATACAACCGCCGTTTTCATTTTAGAGCCCTAATTAATGTTAACGCTTGCCAATAACAGACCAGAAATCTAGTTTGGTTTATTGACTTCTTGCTGCTAGTCTATTAATCTAGTCTATACAGAAAGAGGTCATCTACATGCTTAAAGAAATTGGCTCTTATGACGCAAAAACCAAACTGCCCGAAATCCTACGTCGTGTTGAAGCCGGTGAATCATTCACTATAACAAACCGAGGCAGACCTGTTGCTGATGTAGTGCCTAGCAGCACAGCTAGCCGCGAAAAAGCTCAGGCCGCCATTGAAAATATTTTAGAGGCCAAAAAGCACCCAACTTCCGATGAAGTACTGGCTGATCTTAAGGGAGCTGGCCGCAAGTGAACAGGTATGTATTAGATAACTCTGTTGCCATGCGTTGGTTGCTGGTCAGTCAAAAAAAGGCTGACCAAACCTACGCAGAAAAAGTTTTACAAAGCTTGGTCGAAGCTGAAGCAGTTGTGCCACACCTGTGGCATTTAGAAGCAGCCAACGTGCTACTCGGTGCAGAAAAACGCGGGGAATTGGAAACCGGAGAAGTTGAACGCTTTATTGCCCAGCTTGAAAGCCTGCCAATTCAAGTTGACCCGTTAACAGCACACCAGGCATTTAGCCGGACACTCGGCCTATCCAGAGCATACAAACTAAGCAGCTACGATGCCGCTTATTTAGAATTGTCCATCCGTGAGGGATTACCCTTGGCCACCTTGGATAAGGATTTAAGAAAAGCCGCTAAACGGGCTGACGTACCTCTTTATTTAATTTGAACCACCCCTACCACACGGTTTATAAAGCCTTACTCTCTGGTACAATCGCCGCTTTCATTTTAAGTACTACTATTTTTAAGCTGCTTTCAGTTTAGACACTACAAATTTTGGACAGGAAAAACTTCCATGAATATTCTGGTGATTGGCGCAGGTGGCCGCGAACATGCATTGGCGTGGAAAGCAGCCCAGGGAAAAGATGTTGAAACCGTTTATGTAGCCCCCGGCAATGCCGGTACCGCACTGGAACCCAAACTGGAAAACCTGTCCATCGACCCCGGAAATTTTGAAGCACTGGCGGATTTCGCCGAGCAAAACCAAGTAGCGCTCACCATTGTTGGCCCAGAACAACCGTTAGTGGATGGCATCGTCGATTACTTTGCCAGTCGCAACCTCAGAGCCTTTGGCCCCAGTAAAGGAGCTGCACAACTGGAAGGCTCCAAAGCCTTCACTAAAGACTTTTTAGCCCGCCACAATATTCCCACTGCGGAATACCAAAACTTCACTGAAATAGAACCTGCTCTGGCGTACCTGAAAGAAAAAGGCGCACCCATTGTGGTAAAAGCCGATGGCCTCGCCGCAGGTAAAGGCGTGATCGTCGCCATGACTTTGGAAGAAGCAGAAACAGCCGTGAAAGATATGCTGGCTGGCAACGCCTTTGGCGAAGCCGGCCACCGCGTGGTGATTGAAGAATTCTTAGCCGGTGAAGAAGCCAGCTTTATTGTGATGGTCGACGGCAAGAACATTCTGCCCATGGCTACCTCGCAAGATCACAAAGCCCGCGATAACGGCGACAAAGGCCCTAATACTGGCGGCATGGGTGCCTATTCCCCTGCGCCAGTAGTGACACCAGAAATTCACAACCGTGTGATGACAGAAGTGATTCAACCTACCGTTGAAGGTATGGCCGCAGAGGGCAACGATTACACCGGTTTTTTATATGCTGGCCTAATGATTATGGCCGACGGCACCCCCAAAGTGATCGAATACAACTGTCGCTTTGGTGACCCTGAAACACAGCCGATTATGATGCGACTGAAGTCCGATATAGTCGCACTCTGTAATGCCGCATTAGACAAACAACTGGATCAGTGCAGCACCGACTGGGATTCCAGAGCCGCATTAGGCGTCGTGTTAGCAGCCGGTGGCTACCCTGCCAACTACAACAAAGGCGATGTGATTTCAGGTTTGCCAAGCACTGATGCCGACAGCAGTAATGAAAAAGTTTTTCTTGCCGGTACCAAAGATATCGACGGACAAGTCACCACCAATGGCGGCAGGGTTTTATGTGCCGTAGGTCTTGGCAATACCGTAACCGAAGCGCAACAACAAGCCTATGAACTGACTAAGAAAATCTCTTGGGATAAGGTTTATTACCGGACTGATATTGGCTATCGCGCTGCTGCGCGGGAGAAATAGCGAACGTTTATTGTGGTGACATAAGGACGTAATAAGTACCGCGCCCAACACCCTTGGTTTCGATTAAATTCAATTG
>JAJFKD010000071.1 GCA_021773405.1 Porticoccus sp. | reverse complement strand
GATCATCTATCTACTCATGATAGGATTAACTGCTCGATCACTATCAAGACAAGTACGAGAACTGATCAGCCTCGCTCTGCCTAATTGGAAATTAAGGAAAACATAAGACCAAAACCGCCATCCAGGTTGTTCACGCTAACAGCCTCTTCCAATGTGTGTGGACGATAGACGCTACTCTGTTGTTGGCATCGTCCGGGTGGATTCATATTTGTTTACAAAAAGAAAACCCATTGAGAGAAGACTTCTTAAGTAGCAAGCAGCATGGATAATGCGTTCGTTGTTCTAACGACGAATCGCAGTGGATCAGTTTGGCTGATGAGCATGCTCAACAGCTTTGATAACGTTATGGCTCAAGGAGAATTGTTCCTTCCCAGAAAAAGAGTTTCAGAAAAGCGGTGGGATTCAGATTTTGCCTGCCCGCGATTTATTGAAGCAAGTCACAAGGGCGTGAAATTTCGGCCCTTTACAGTCTTTTCATATCTATCAGCTCTCTACAATACACCCGGGACAATCGGCTTTAAGCTCATGTATAGACAATTGGGTTCATACCCTGAGATATTGGCCTATCTTCTTCGCTACCGCATTCGCGTCGTCCATCTTGTCCGGCGAAATCACCTTGATGTCATGCTGTCTTATGCGATCAAAGCGAAAATTGGCCAGGCACATCTGCTATCCGGACAATCACCGCCTGATGATATCCGCGTCAACCTGGACACCGAAAATCTCGTCAAGCAATTGCAGCGACTGCAAAAAAAACAGACTATCGCGCGAAAGCTATTGAGTTGGTGCGGATTACCACACCTGGAAATCACCTATGAGGATCTACTGGCAGATCAAACTCATTTTCACTTAATCCTGAATTTTCTTTCGATCAAGTCTACGGAAAAGATGCCACTATCAACTCTCGTCAAAATCAGGAAAGAAGGGCATCGCCAGGTGCTCAGCAACTATGCCGAAGTCAAAGAAGGGTTGGCTAATTCTAACTTCGCGGAATTGCTTCAGTAAACGAACGCAATGAAGAAGTCGCGAGTGTTAGCCACTTTTCCATTATCAATACGCGGTAGATAACCATGCGAACAGCAGCGTTTTGTCTTTCAATTGTACTCATCTTTATGATTCCCTGGGAAGGCGCGGCCCGGATACCCGGTTTAGGGACAACGGCCAAATTTACAGGGTTTGTTGTGGCACTCTTGTGGGCAGCGACCATCATTTTCACGGGTCGGCTGCGCAAACCTGGTCCTTTTCAGATAGCCGTGTGCTTATTTGTGTTATGGAATGCTGTAAGCATTTTTTGGAGCGCGGATGCGGACAGAACGGCGACTCAAGTAGTAACATGGCTGCAGTTGCTAGGTCTAGTCCTTATTCTGTGGGACCTTTACAGGACGCGAGCAGCCCTATTAGCCGGACTGCAAGCATACATCTTGGGCGCCTACATTTCTCTTGCTGGTGCGGTTTTTAACTATATGTCCGGGAATCCATTTTATACACATTATCAACGCTTCAGTCCAGGTGAGACCAATCCAGATGGGTTCGGATTCCTTCTTGCTTTGGGCATCCCCGTGGCATGGTACCTGGCCGCTTCAGAAGGCAGCACCAGAATCAGCCGCTGGTTAAGGCTGTTAAATTACGCCTATATCCCTGCAGCTTTTATCGGCATTGCCCTTTCCGGCACCCGCACGGCTATGATTGCAGCTGTTCCAGGTATGGTGTATGGTCTTAGCACGATAACGCAACTTCGGCCAGCGCCACGGCTTGCAATTTTGCTATTTCTAATGTCCACCGTCATCATTCTGCTGTCTTACTTTCAGCCACTACGATCTTTCCAGCGGTTCAGCACCACATATGACGAAATCACGACGGGCGATCTCAATAGACGCACACCCAATTGGCGACAGGGCTTTGCTTCATTTGCCGAACACCCGCTCGCGGGTGTTGGGAGTAACATGTATCGCTCAGTGAATAACAGAGGTAAGGTTGCTCATAATTCCTTTATTTCGGTTCTGGTTGAGGTTGGGCTGATCGGTATTATTCTATTCGGAACCATAGTGACGATTGCAGTTGTTAAGGCGATGGGCCAGCCCAAGTTGGACTCAAGATTCTGGCTTTGCGTTCTATTGGTCTGGGGGATCGGCGCTTCTACCTTAACTTGGGAATATAGGAAGTCGACATGGCTATTTCTGAGTTTGGTCGTCGTGAGCGCGGCTCTACCTCGTCAACGCGATGAGGCCATGCTCCCTACTCAGCCTCACAACTCCCAAGGCTCAACAGCGCTGCAGCCATGATACACAAACTGCCATAAGTTGTTAAGAAGTCGCACTTTTTTGATGATTAGATTGAAAGAGATGAACACAGAATGGTGAGTTCACAAACACGACTCGCTGTCTTTATGCCCTCCTTGTTTGGTGCCGGGGGACAGCGTTCTATGCTCAATTTAGCCCATGGCATTGCCAACCGTGGATACGCCGTTGATTTAGTCTTGGCACAGGCAGAAGGGGCTTTTATGTCCGAAGTATCCGAATCTATCAGCATTGTGGATCTAAAGGCGTCTCGAGCACTTACAAGTCTGCCTGCCCTGGTACGCTATCTCCAGCGAGAACGTCCTGAGGCAATGTTGTCAGTATTTGGATATCTAAATATCATCAGTCTATTGGCGTGGCGCCTGGCGTCGGTGCCGACACGACTATTTGTCAATGAACAGAATACAGTTTCATTGGAGGCTGGGAATGCAGCTCGGCGGCGCACCCGTTTGGTACCGCAGCTAATCAAACGCTTCTACCCTTGGGCCAATGGCATCGTCGTCGTCTCCCAAGGTGTACGTGACGATTTAGCGGAATTGACCAGCATCGCTCGCGATCGTATTCAGGTCATCTACAACCCATCCGTGATAAGTTCTGAAGTGCACGAGAAGGCACAAGCCCATCTGGATCACCCATGGTTCAAACGGGACCAACCACCAGTGTTGGTTGCGGTCGGTCGTCTGCAGGAGCAAAAAGACTATCCAATGCTGCTTCGCGCCTTCGCTCAGGTTCGAAAAATCCGTCCCGTACGATTACTGATTTTGGGGGAAGGTAAAGAGAGGCCTATGTTGGAGGCACTGGTCCAGGAACTTGGCCTGGAGGCTGATGTAAGCCTCCATGGCTTCGTCATGAACCCATATGCTTATATGGCACGCGCCACACTCTACGTCCTTTCGTCAAGATGGGAAGGCCTCCCCACCGTCCTGATCGAAGCCCTGTGCTGTGGCGCCTCTGTTGTTTCCACCGATTGTCCAAGCGGGCCCCGGGAAATACTCAAAGATGGCCGCTATGGCCCCCTGGTACCGGTTGGGGATGCAGATTGTTTTGCCCGGGCCATAATAAAAGCCCTTGATGACAAAACGCCACCACCACCCGAAAGTTGGCGCCCGTATGAGCAGGAAACCGTGGTACACCAATACATTGATTTACTTATGCCCCAATAGGCAAACAGAACTCCGCACGTTGACATCCGGATCGTATAATTGCAATCGAGTGTGCAATTGGTTCGCCACCTTATGGCGTCTATGATTCTTGAACAGAACACATATCGCGTTTGAACAGAGCAGGAAGAACATTTCATGAATTCGGCCAGCAATCATTCTTTCAGTATTCTACACATCATACTCTCGTTAAGGCCGACAAATGGCCAATACAATGAGCATTGCTTACCAATGATAGGCAAGCGCGACATCACGATTTGTACTTACTTTAAGTCCGAAATTACGCCTCCGGGTGGCATCACATTGTATGATGGTGACAATTCTCTGACTGGCTTCTTTTGCGCTTTGCGTGAAGCGCTGACCCAGAGGCAATACGATATAATTCACGTGCACACTCCCCACGCCTCTGTTCTGTTGCCGATGACGTTGTCTCTGTGTGGTTTGTTTTGGAAGCTCAGGCCTTCAACTGTCCACACCATCCAAAATTCCTTCGAGAGCTTTCAACTGCGACACAAGTTAATGTTTATCCCTGGCTTTGCGTTTTTTCGAAAACTTGTGTTTTGTAGCAACGCCAGTTACCAGAGCTTTCCTGCTTTTTTTAAGTGGTTGGGACGAGATAGAATGCATGTCGTCCAAAATGCGGTAGACCTCAGTCGTCTTGACCGCAGCAGCAAAGCCGTAGATGGCAGAAAGAACGGCCATTTCACCATCGTAACAGTCGGGCTGATCCAAATAAAGAACCCACTCACAATGCTGGAAGCATTTCGCCAAAGCCACAATCAAGTCAGTAAGTTGGTCGTCTTAGGCCAAGGCAACCAAAAACCCTTAGTAGACGCGACGGCTAAAGAGTCCGGCCTGCAGGAGCGTGTAGAAATGACCGGATTGATTTCCAGAGATAAAGTTTTTGAACATTATACCGCAGCAGATCTGTTTGTTTCAGCTTCCCGAGGAGAAGGGTTACCGGTCGCCGTTCTCGAAGCTATGGCATGTCACTGCCCGGTGATACTTTCCGACATTCCGCCGCACAGAGAAATAGCGGACGGCATTGACTTCATTCCACTTATTGAGCCGGATGATGCCGAAGGGTTCGCCAGGCAAATAGAAAGAATTAGAGAAATGTCGAATTCTGACAGAGCAGAGCTTGGCCAGAAGTGTAGAGACCTGGTAGAAGAGCGATTTAGCTTGCACGTTATGCACCAAGGTTACCAGAAAATCTATGGCCAAATAACAGACAATCAGCTCCTTCCCCCCTTCCATGAAGCTGGCTGAACACCAAATTTCCTGCCAGCTCAGTCACCCAAAAGTGCGCAGTCAATTAGGAGATTACAATTGCTAAGTGGTGCCTGACCGAAGACGGTATTCGCTGTCATTCCAGTTTGTGTTGAGCGGAACCTTCTGGCTAAGCCCACTGGATTCCGGCTCAGAACATCTCCGGAATGACCGAACTGAACGAGTTTTCGATCAAGTCTAAGTAGGCAAAGAATAGCATGACTAGAATTTACCCTTTTAGCTAAATAGGAGGTTCTAAGATGGAAACTGCTAAATTTCAACGGATTGTATACTTGGTTGTTGCTGCCGCAGTACCCCTTCTCTGCGTCTGTAGCAACGGCAGAAACATCCACGGCCCCGCCGCGGCTCCGCTTTCTGTTTCAAGCGAATTAGCTGAACTGACTGTGGGCGAAACAACGCAGTTCACAGCCGACAAGATAGGGTTGTCGAACTCAAAGGTGGCCTGGAGCGCAAAACATGGCACTATGAATGCTTCAGGCTTGTACACGGCACCTGACAGACCAGGAAGAGATATTGTTAATGCTCAGATTGTCGGAAGTTCTGGATTGACGTACACCGTCGCCATCACTATCGCGACACCCAGTATTAGCGACCTGCCTTCCCCCCTCCGTGTTGTTAACTACCAGCCAAGCTCAACATTTTTCTCAGAGGAAGAGGACCTGAAGATCATCAGGGAGGCTTTTAATGCCGTACTGATATCAAACTCGTTTTTGCGCCGACAGAAGTGGCGACCTCTGCGAAAGATCATCGACGCCGGGCTTGTTCCCATTATCAGCTTTGACGCCGCAAAATTCCTGTTCCGGGGCAATCCGGATGAACTAAAGTCGCGAACCGACCAGGTAATTGCAGGAATCAAAGCAGCACCCTTCCCGATACGATTTCTAAAAGTTGGAGATGAGCTGAACTATGGCCGCCCTTGGAAGGAGGATCTACAAACCATTCCAGAGATCGTGACCTATCTTGACATGACAGCCCGTCGACTTAAAGAAGCCGGCCTAGTCATTTTGGTGGACGCAACTGCGCCCGAACTATATGGTCATACAATCGATCGAGAACCCTACACGATTGCGGGGCTGGATGCGATCATAAGCACTGGCTATGTCGATGGTGTGATGATGGGCAACCCCGGCCATCGCCGCGGTGACGAAGCAGTAATAGCACAATGGAAAAACGCCAGGGAATTGTGGCCGCAGGTACCATTTTTTTCACGGTCGGCGTCGTTCAGCTTTACAGAAAACACTTTCGAGGAAAGTGGCAAAAATGTCCACAATCTGATTCGATGGTCTATTGACATTCCCGACTCGCTGGGCTCCCTCGGAGTACAATTGTGGGCATGGCGGCGTGAAAATCGCGACGGCACCGTAGCCCACTTGCGCAATGCTGACGGCCAAGCGAACGAATCATGGACTGCCTTGGCTGCAATGATAGATTAACAAAATTGGTTCTTCTGACATTTAGCTGCAGCAGGATGTTGATTAAAGACAAAATGGACATCAGTTAACCATTTAGCTATTTTGGTTTTGAGCTTTAAGAAACCAATAGCCAAAGGAGGTAGACTGATGCCCAAGAGAAAGGTAAG
>JAJFKD010000008.1 GCA_021773405.1 Porticoccus sp. | reverse complement strand
AGGAAGGGGTGCGCTGTTGCCCATAAATCGAGGTCAGGATAGAGCTGGCGGCCTAATCCTTCAATATTGAGCAGGGTTTTTTGCAGTAGCACCAGTGAAGGCTGTACTTCCATATCAAAACGCCGGGCGGTGCGGAATAGGCTGACCAGTAGCTGGCCGAAGGATATTTCCCGTAATGGGCGTTCAAAAATAGGTTCGCACACCGTGCGTATGGCTGCGGTGAATTCACCTACATTGGTATTTTCTGGCACCCAACCGGAAAGTACGTGTAATTCTGCCACTTGGCGGTAATCACGACGGAAAATAGCCAATAGGTTTCGGGCCAGGTAGTACTGATCAGCTTCTGCCAATGTACCGATAATAGCGCAGTCCACTGCCAAATATTTGGGCTGTTTGGGGTTGCTGGGGTCGACAAAAATATTGCCAGGGTGCATATCGGCATGGAAGAAATTGTGCTCAAACACTTGGGTGAAAAAGATTTCCACTCCGCGTTCGGCCAGTACTTTAAAGTCGGTGTTGTGTTGTTGCAGGGTTTCAACGTCGGTGACGGGGGTGGCATAAATACGCTCCATCACCATTACTTTCTCGTTGGTGTGTGACCAGTAAATTTCTGGTACATAGAGCATGGGTGAGCCATCAAAATTACGGCGCAGCATAGAGGCATTGGCTGCCTCCCGTTGCAGGTTCAGCTCATCAAAAATGGTATTGCGGTAGTCGTTGACTACCTCTGTCAGTCGCATTCTGCGGCCATCAATGGTGTTAGCTTCTAACCACTTGGCCATGGAGAACAACAATTTGATGTCTTGTTCTATGGTTTTTTCAATACCGGGGCGAATCGCTTTGACAACAACTTCGTGGCCATCATGCAATACCGCTGAATGTACCTGTGCAACTGAGGCTGAGGCTAATGGCTCTCGATCAAATTGAAGGAACAGATTATCGATACTGTCGCCAAGGGCCTCTTCTACAATAGAAACGAACTGATCTTTGTCAAAAGGTGCGACATTATCTTGTAGTTGGTCTAATTCGGCACAGATATCAGGGGGAATAAGATCGGGTCGTGTGGACAGCAATTGACCGAATTTAATGAAAATAGGGCCAAGGTCCTCCAGTGCATGACGTAGGCGCTCACCGCGGGGTTGTTTCGCCTCGGGCAGAAATTTATTAGCTGCAAGTAACAACCGAATACTTCTTGGCAGCTTTTCTTTATCAAGGAAGGTATCAAGGCGATAGCGGATAGCCGTACGTAAAATAGTAGCCAGACGGTTAATACGTGACAACGCTTTTTATCTCCAAATTAGCTATTCTTATATAGCGGGATTCATCTTTAACTAGCATCATTATTTTTGTTCGATGATGTGTTTGAGCCCGCTTGATCTTGGGACTTCTTATCTAGTATCACATTTAATTTATTGATCCGTGCAGCCAGTCTATCTACATCATTAGCAAGGTGTTTTACCTCACCATTAAAATGTTCTACTTCATTTTTACTGGGTGTCAGTCGTACTTCTTCCTGGCTGAATTCAGCGGCAGCGCTACTAGCTCTTTCCATAGCATCTTTTTGCCATTTAGCTGAAGTGCGTAGGGATTCCCCAATGAGGTGGGCCGGAACATCGCCAATAAGTTGGGAGAGGGCGGCTTCCCAATCGATATCCAGGTTTTTTAGAATCTTTCGTATTTGTCGCAATAAATCGTGGTCGCCACGGACTTCAACACCGGTATCAAAAAATGACACACGGTCTTGCCCATCGATGGCAAGAGTCGCTAATGATAGGGAGCTGCCACGAAGGGTTGTATCGGCTTCGCCTTCATATTGCCCTAAAAGGCTAATATCCGTTTCACTATGAACAGCGTAAAACGTCAAAGGTGGCAGAGTGCATTCTATGGCGAGGACTTTTCCTGCCAGTTCACCCACGGCATTTTGGGTTGCAGGGTCATATTCCAACGCTTTGTTGATGACAGATTCCACAGTCATCAACGCTGAGGTTTTTACGGTGTTGATTGGATTGTCTGAAAAAAAGTCGAAGATCAAGGTTTAAAACCTCTATGTAGTGCAACAATACCACCGGTCATATTGTGGTATTCCGTGTTTACAAAACCTGCTTCATTCATCATCTCTTTCAAGGTTTCCTGATCCGGATGCATACGAATGGATTCCGCCAGGTATTGATAGCTTTCCGTGTCATTCGCGACCAAACCACCAATTTTAGGGAGTAGGCTAAAAGAGTAGAAATCGTAAGCTTTTTCCAGCATACCGTTGGTGGGTTTTGAAAATTCTAATACGAGTAAGCGACCACCTGGTTTAAGGATACGATTCATGGAACGTAGTGCTAGATCTTTATCCGTGACATTACGTAAACCAAAGGCAATGGTAATACAGTCAAAAGTATTGTCTGGAAAGGGCAAATATTGAGCATCGGCCTGTGCGTAGCGTACGTTGCTGGCATAGCCTTTATCGACCAGTTTGTCTCTGCCGACCTTGAGCATTGAGTCATTAATGTCGGCTAGAACAACCTCTCCAGTTGGGCCAACGAGCTTGGAAAACTTGGCTGTTAAGTCTCCAGTGCCACCGGCTATATCGAGTATTCGATGTCCTGTTCGGGCCCCAGACAGTTCGATGGTATAGCGCTTCCATAGGCGATGAATACCTCCGGACATCAGGTCATTCATGAGGTCATATTTTCCAGCCACTGAATGGAATACATCAGCTACACGAGAGGCTTTTTCTTCAACGGGTACGGTCTTAAAACCGAAGTGTGTGGTTTTATCGTTTGTCATAGCGGTATTGTTGTCTGCCATAGCTTAGGAAGCCAGATTTCAAGAGGCAGATATTGTACACGGCCTTGGTAGAACTGTCCCGATACAGGTTTTGATACAAAACAAGGTAGTTGATGGTTTTGAATGTAAAAAAACATTAGAGCGTGATTGAAAATCTAAACCTTATGATGAAGGCATAACCACATGTCACGCGTATTTTGGCCAGCCAATACCCTGAGATCCCTTGTAAAAACAACGTAAAGATGCCCCTTAATCTATTGTGAACAGAGGGGTTGATGGTGGAAGCTGCAAGTCTCTGAAGGGCATGTTTATTTATCAGGCTCTTCCTACCAGTGCAGTTTTTAGCATTATTGTTGTGAGGAGCAAACAGGTCATGAAAAAAGGAAATCAAAAAATAGCCGTATTACCTCTGTCATTAGCCATTATGGCATTGGCAGGTTGTGCAGGAACGGGTAACGATCAGCAGTTAACCCAAAGTGAACTCATGGAACGTGAAAAGCAGATAGAAAGCAGAGAAAAAATGCTTTCCGCAAAGGAAATGGAAGTGAAGAAAGCAGCTGCAATGGTTGAGCAGCAGTCTCAAACATCTTCTTCTCAAAATAATTCCATGGCTGACGACACTTTATTGCCACCCAGTGCGAAGGTTGGTGAGTGTTACGCTCGAGTTTGGGTAGAACCTACTTATGAGCAGGAACAAATCCAAATAAAGGTAAAAGACGAAAGTGAAAAAATTAAGCTAATCGATGCAAAATATCAGTGGGTTGAAAAGAAAGTTTTGACCAAAGAAGCATCTTCTCGACTGGAAACAGTTCCCGCGGTTTACGGAACAGAAAGTGAAACTATTTTGGTAAGAGAAGAGCGTAATACCTGGAGAACAGATCTATCTCGAAGTGCGGCACCAGCTAGCGAACAAATATTGGGTGCAGCGAAAGCCGGTGGCATAGATCTTTCAGCTTCAACGCCAGGAATGTGTTATCACGAGCACTTTAAACCTGCTGAATACAAGACAGTGAAAGAAAATGTATTAGTAAAACAGGCAGCTCAAAAAATTATGACTGAGCCAGCTCGTTATGAGTGGGCAGAAGAATCAGTTATGGTCTCAGCTGCATCTCAGCGTGTAGAAAATGTGCCAGCTGTGTATGAGACTCAAACAGAGCAAGTATTGGATAAACCAGCTCATACTATATGGAAGAAGGGTACAGGCCCGATTCAACGTATTAATGAAGCCACCGGTGAAATTATGTGTTTGGTTGAAGTCCCTGCAACCTATAAAACCATTACTAAAAAGGTTTTAGTTTCTCCAGCAACTACTCGTGTTATTGAAATTCCTGCGAAATATGAAATGGTAAAAGTTAAAAAGCTCGTAGAGGATTCAAAACAAGTTGCCCAGGAGATTCCTGAAGAATATATGACAGTAACGAAGCAGGAATTGGTTCAGGGTGAGCAGTTTGTCTGGCATGAAGTTCATGACACTTCCATGTCTCGTCATACCCGTACCGGTGCAAAAATTTGCTTGGTAAATGAGCCAGCGAAGTACAAAACAGTGACCCGGAAAGTGGTAGCTACTCCAGCATCTGTTCGCAAAATAGATATTCCTGCGAAGTATGAAGCAGTAAAAGTGAAAGAGCTGGTGTCTGAAGCACGTGAAGAGCGCACAGCAATACCTGCCGTGTATAAGAACGTGACACAGAAAAAGCTGGTTACCGATGGGCATATGCAATGGCGTTCTATCTTGTGTGAAACCAATATGACCGCAGGGCGTATTTCAAAAATACAGCAGGCGCTTGTTAAGGAAGGATATAAGCCAGGCCCTATTGATGGAGTGATTGGCCAGGAAACGATGGCTGCAGTGAATCAATTTCAACGTGATAAATCATTACCAGTTGATAGATACCTTAATTTAGAGACACTTAAAGCATTGGGTGTATCGCCAAAATAATGGGTAGCTAGATAGGGACAGAGTGACAGGTAGGGATAATGGAATATCCCTACCTGTTTTCTGGTAATTGGAATAGGAAAACTATTATGAAAAAACACGTATTGTTTTCAATCATCTTTTTTTGTAGTGGCCTTTTTTCAAGTGCTGTAATTTCAGAGCACCATGGTGAAAATAAGTATGTTATTCAGATAGGTGCTTTCCATGAGGTCCCTGAAGAAATAAAAAATGACGCGAGACAATATGGAGAACTTCAGCAAGAAAAAATCGCAGATTTAATACGTCTTACGGTTGGGCCTTTTCGCTCAAGACTTGATGCAGAAAAGCGCCTTGTTGATATTAAAAATAAATACTCTGATGCGTTTATACGACTTGCGACAGGGACTGAAACCATTAAATCTGAACATATTCATTCAGATAATCATAGCGAAGACCATCAACATCCCCATTTTGATGAGAAAGAAATGGAAAAGTGGCAACATTTAACGGAAGATCAGAGAGCCCATGTAGTTTATTTAGACGGAGAGCTGCACTTAAAGTACGGGGATGAATTTACAAGGATTGAGTAGTAGTGGATTAACGATTGATAAATTAAGTCATTTTTAGAGAAATAATTTATCAAATAACACTAAAAAACATTTTAATAGTTAATGGATAGCTAGTGGATAGTTAAATGAAAGGAAAAATTTGTGTAGGCCTACTTGAAGATGAGGCACCTCAGGCAGAACTCGTGCAGGGTTGGTTGGCAGATAGTGGCTACCGAACATACTGCTGTGCAACAGGGGCAGAATTTGTAGAATCTTTTGCTCAGCACCAACCGGATATGGTGGTGTTGGATTGGCAGCTTCCCGACATTGATGGCACTGAAG
>JAJFKD010000070.1 GCA_021773405.1 Porticoccus sp. | reverse complement strand
TCGGCCAGTTGTTGGCAAACCTTCAAGCCCAAGGTGATGAATGGAAGCTAGCACTGGGAGCTGGCAATGTGTTGTTTGCGGTAAATCAGGATATGGTGGATGAAAATACTGTTATCAGTGACAGCGATGAAGTGGCACTATTTCCACCGGTGACAGGCGGATGATTTCTATTTCCGTACAGGAACAGGATTTCGATGCGGGAGAGGAATATCGCCAACTCCAAATGGGTAACACGGATATCGGTGGCATAGCCATCTTTACAGGTCAGGTGAGAGACCTTGCCGATAATCCGCTAAAATTTATGCGCCTGGAACACTATCCGGGTATGACTGAGAAATCTCTTCAACAGACTGCTGATCAGGCAGCAGAGCGTTGGCCAACTATTGATATTCGTATTATTCACCGCATTGGTGACCTGGCTCCCGGCGAGCAGATCGTGTTTGTGGGGGTGAGCAGTGCACATCGTGACGCCGCTTTTTCAGCCTGTGAATTTATTATGGATATTCTAAAAACCAGTGCGCCATTTTGGAAAAAAGAACAGCACGTGAATGGAAGTAGTGGCTGGGTCGATGCCAAGGATGCAGATCAACAGCGAGCCGAACGTTGGCAAGGTGGAGATTAATTCTCCCGTGCGTCACTTATTAAAAGCGTTTCCAAAATCCCTCATTGCTTGTGTCCTTTTTTTTCAGCTTTTTATGGTTCCAGGTGCTATAGCAGATGCTTTGAGCATTGCCACGGCCAGTAATTTTCGCCCTGTATTGGAAAAGCTTAGTGAGGCTTTTTCTAATCAAAAAAGTGTAGATATAGCCGATCATCAAATTAATATCAGTAGTGCTTCCTCTGGTGTGCTCTATGCCCAGATTTTGCAGGGTGCGCCATTCCAACTATTTTTTTCTGCCAATGAATCCTTTCCCAAAAAATTAGTGGCGGATGGTCATGGGGAGCCTGAGACTTTAGCTACCTACGCCATTGGAAAATTGGTTTTGGTTTCACAAAATAAAGGCGACGATTTTATTAACGAGAACCCAGTCGAAATTTTATCCAAAGCTCAGCGTATCGCCATAGCCAATCCACGGACAGCACCCTATGGTGAAGCAGCTATTGAGGTGTTAGAAAACTTGGGGGTTATAGAAGAAAGCAAGCCCAAACTGGTGATGGGAAATAATATTGCCCAGGCATGGCAATTTTTTCACAGTGGTAATGCTGATGTGACCATAGTAGCGGCCTCGTTAATTTCTTCTTCGGGGCAGTCAGGGTTACAACAGGGTTGGTTAGATAAACAAAAGTTAAACGATAAAATGTTTCTAACCATTGATCTTTCCTCTTATTTAAAACACTCTGTTGAGCAGGGTCGGGTGGTGATTAAACCAATGAGCTCTTTAGCCCAAGAGTTTCTGAATTTTATGGATACGCCAGCCGCCAAAAAAATAATAGTCGATGGGGGTTATGTGTTGCCCATGACAGAAGTAAACGTAACAGATGTAAACATAACAGAAGTAAACCCAGCGCCATGAATCTTCTGGATTCAGATATTTCGGCACTTTGGCTCACACTGCAACTGGCGGCGGTGACCACTGTTATTTTGATGGTAGTTGGTGCTCCTCTAGCCTGGTGGTTGTCACGTTCAATATCTCGGTTTGCCAGTGTGATTGAAGCCACGGTGGCGCTTCCTTTGATACTACCTCCCACGGTTATTGGTTTTTATCTACTGATAGCTTTTTCTCCCGACAACTTTTTAGGCAGTGGCTGGCTGGCATTAACTGGGCAGCCTTTGGCGTTTACCTTTAGTGGCTTGGTGGTTGGGTCAGTGATTTATTCCCTGCCTTTTGTGGTACAGCCGTTGCAGTCAGGCTTCCAGCATTTTGATCACAAGTTATTGGAAGCGGCGGAGACCATGGGAGCGGGTACTCTGGATCGTTTTATTCATTTAATTATTCCACTGACACGTCGGGCTTTTGTCACTGCTGCTCTTTTGGGTTTCGCCCACACCATGGGCGAGTTCGGTGTGGTGTTGATGATTGGTGGCAATATCCCCGGTGAAACCCAGGTGCTGTCTATCGCATTGTATGACCACGTGGAAGCATTGGATTATCAGCGCGCCCATTGGCTGGCAGGTGGCTTGTTGGCCTTTAGCTTTACCTTGTTGATACTGCTCTATGGTTTTAACCGGCAGCATGGGGTTAGTAAGGCCGGGGTGAAGCAGTTGTGAGTAAAGATAAAAATATACAGCTGTCCGTAGAACATTATTTTTATCCAAAAAAATGTGTTAAAAAAGAGCGTGTTACAAAAGATAATGGCCAAGAAGCTGATTTTTCTCTGGCGATAAAGGCACAGTTGCCAAATAGGGGCATCACCGCGATCTACGGGCCATCTGGCTGCGGAAAAACCACATTATTACGTTGCATTGCCGGGCTGGAAATCGCTGAACAGTGCCAGTTATCTATTGGTGATATTGATCTTGCCAGTTTGCCCACCAAACAGCGGCAATTAGGTTATGTGTTTCAGGAGAACCGCCTGTTTCCGCACCTCAGTGTGGATGGTAATCTCGAGTTTTCCTACAAACGACGGTTTTCAGATAACGGCCCTAGTAAACAACAAGTTATCGATTGGCTCGATATTGAAAAGTTGCTGGATCGTAAACCTGACCAGCTTTCCGGTGGCCAGAAACAGCGGGTATCGATTGCCCGGGCACTATTGACATCCCCCCGTTGTTTGTTGCTGGATGAGCCACTTGCAGGTGTTGATAGTAAAGCCCGAAACCTAATTCTTCAGCACATGAAAACAGTGGCCGATAATCTCAAAATTCCTATGGTATATGTGAGCCATAATCTGGATGAGATTACCCGGTTGGCAGATTATTTAATGATTATGGATCAGGGGCGGTTGGTGGCTGACGGAGCATTGCTGGATATGCTTTCTCGGCTTGACCTTGATTTAACCCGACAGGAAAACGCGGCCGTGGTGCTGAATACAAAAATAGTTAGCCATGATGACCATTACAGCCTGACACAATTATCATTAGGGTTGGATTTAAATTTGGGTAGCATTGGGGGGGGGGCTGATACAGAGCTTGCTGTTGGACGCCTCTGCGGTGAGGCCGGTGATACTGTTCGGGTAAGAATTCCATGTAGGGATGTCAGTATAGCTTTAGAGAAGCCGAGTCAGTCCAGTATTCTTAATATTTTGTCCGGTGTTATTACTGATATCGAGTTGGTTGATGGTGCTCGGGCTATAGTTAAAACCGAAGTGCTTGGGCAATCTATCTTGGCTCGTATTACTCGAAAATCTCTGGAGCATTTAACTCTAGAAAAAGGTAAGTCCGTTTATCTGCAAATTAAGACCGTGGCTCTGCTATCGGAAACCCTTGTTTAACTAATGCCGATTAATTATTTTTAATGAGAAGCTATTTAGGACTAATGTATGAAACCCTTTCCCCATACCTATACGGCAGCAGCCTCGGCTGAGCCAACGGGCAATGTGATATCTACGTTGAATAATGGTTGCAGTGTTGAAGTTGCGCCTCCAGTAGCATTTGATGGCGTGGGCGATGTCTGGTCGCCAGAAGAGTTACTGATGGCCGCCGTGGCAAACTGCTTGGTGCTATCGTTTAAATCAATTGCCAGGGCCTATGATTTAAATTGGCTGCATATTGAATGTGCTGCTGATGGACAACTCGAAAAAATTGAGCGCAAGGTGAAGTTCACTAAAGTGCATACCCGGGTTAAACTCACTATTGATTCAATTGAAGATAATGACAAGGCAAACCGTATAGTGAAGAAAGCGGAGGATACCTGCTTTATTACAAATTCACTGTCTGCCGAGACAAGCTTTAGTTGTGAGATTCTTGGGAAGTAGTTGAAGGGATAGCTTAAAGGGTGGTTAATTAGAAAATTCTACAGTTTAACTACATCGCCCATATCCGGCACACAGGCTGGCCAACTCAGTTCTTCATTCAAAGATATTCTGAATTGATCAGAAGCAGATTCCTCTCCGTGGGTAACAAAGAAAGGCTTCAATGCCTGTCCGTACTTCCTGGTAACCGGCAAACAAAAGGGTGTTTCGGTGGTTTCCGACCATACGCCTTATATGTAGGTTATTCATCGTCATGGAATCTTCGATGGTACGGGTAAGGTCACATCACGGGAGCGCTGTTGGCAGTGGGATTTATTGAGCCGGTGATAGCGGTGATGCTTGGTCATGGGGCTGTCTAGGGAAATGGCTACATAGGAAATGTCTTTTCTACGACCTAGGGCCGTTTTTTAGAACTATCCTAGATAACTAGCCTCTTCCCTGTGGATATAAATCAACTGGCACAAACGCTGAAAATAGTAGTTGGCAGTCGTTATATTGACGCCAACTGACGATGCTGCTGTTCGTGCTGTAGAGCCTGCAACAAACAACTCAATGAGACGGTTTTACATGACCTTACTTAATCGGCTTTTCCTCATCCAACCATCCTAGATAAAATTACTTATCTAGGGTGGCCTCTTTTTTTATTCAAGATTAATTTGTTTTATCGATAAAAAACTACATGGAAGGATACGCTTCCCAAAGGCTTTATATGATGCTTGTGAGTGGGTGTGATCACTGCCGAGCTCCCAGTTTGGAGGGTATGCTCCTCCTCGAAGCCGGGTTCGGTAATGACGTATAGTAAGCTGCCTTGCTCGACAGTGAGTAACCCCCAGGTCCCACCCTTAGTGCTGTGATCATTGAGTAGACCTGCCGGCACAGTTTCTTCAGTAAATGTCGGCGTGCTTTTATAGGGGCTTACATCATCGGGCAGTAACATTTTTATCTCCAGTAATTGTTGGCAATAGCGATGGTTTTAAACTCCATGGCCACCAGTTCTGCTGCGTTCATTAATAGCTCTGGATCATCCTGGTATTTCTTGCGTACCGCAAACTTGGTGTCTCGGTCCTTTTGGATGGTGCCAATGGTTTTTCTAACAATGGTGATGGCCAGCATCCGGCCTTCCAGGGGTGTTTTAGTGATCAGGGAGGGCATGTAATCAGCTGTGGCCGCATGTTTTTTGCCATGACCTGCCCCGTGATCTGAGGCTTGTGTTATCCCTGAAAAGCCCAGTAGCAGTATTGAGCTTAGGAACATTATTTTTAGTGTTTTTAGGGTATTCATGGCCATGTTTATGGTGCTATTCCTAGTGCTATTCATGATATTTCTCCAGTTGTTATCTTAGTGGTTTTGTGCTGATTTTATATTCGGACTTCTGTGGTTAATGTGTCCATGAGGTTCACTTCATGTGCACAAGAAATGATGAGGAGATTCTGTTTTCCTATCATCAATTTCTTGTACTTAGGGAAACTCTGATTAATTCATGAATGAATTAATCTTCGAACGAAAACCGAAAATGTCATTTCCAGTTTTCTCACATTTTAATAACTTACCGTTATCGAAAATGACAGCACATCTTTGTGCTGCAAAAAACTCTGATTAATTCAGAGGTTCCTTAATCTTGTTCTTGGTGCACATTTTTAGAGTAGAGCTTTCACCCGCTGAGTAATATCACTGACATCAGCTTCAAAGGGGATGAAGTCGATAATTCGATTGAATGGGTCCACCACATAAACCACAGAAGAGTGGGTGACCTGATAGTTTTTCTGTGGGATTTTAGGGGCAGCGGCCAATAGTGTTTTAAATGAGTCAGCAGTATTTTTAAGGGCTACCCTCGATCCGGTCAGACCAGTAAAACGTTGGTGGTATGCCCCTAGGTATTGCTTAACTTTTTCAGGTGTATCCCGCTCGGGGTCCACAGAGATAAAAATGGGCGACACACGTTGGTTGTGACCGCTGGTTTCCAGCTCATACATAACTCGGCTCAGCTTCGCCATTTGGGTGGGGCAAACCATGCCACAACTGGTAAAACCAAAAAACACCAACTGATGGCGACCGGAAAAATCCTTTTGTGTGACCCGCTGGCCATCCTGATTGATCAGGGCATATTGGACTCGATTTTCACCGTCATCGTGATGGAGAATGACAAAGGCAACGGAGATGGCAATCACACCGAAAATGGTGCAAAACAGCAGTATTGATTTTTTTAACGGTGTATTCATGTCTAGTACCTCGTTATCTCGGCTATCTCAAGACCATCCTCTAGCAGATGATCGAGTATCGAAAATCAGTACATCCTTGTACTGTGGGTAATCTCAGTGTTAGTCAATTAGGGCTTGAGGCTTTCGTAGTACGCGGCCACATTGGCGGCATCTTCATCAGATAATGATTTGACCATCGGTGACATCATGGCATTTTGACGAGCGCCATCTCGAAACGCGATGATCTGGTTTTTCAGGTACAACGCTTTTTGCCCTGCTAGGTTTGGCCAGGCGGGATTGGCGCTGATACCCTTTTGGCCGTGGCAGGCGGCACATGAGGCCGCTTTGGATTTGCCTGCATTTATGTTCGCAGCCTGGCTTAAGGGAATCAGGCTTGTCAGTGTCGCTAATAGAATAAAATGTTTCATTATCGGCTCCAGTGTTTCGTGGTGATTTTTAAATGTTTGTTATCTTGTCTCTTGCTGTGTGGGCTATTAGTGCTAATGCTTTTGTTTCATCAGTAATCAGTGCCCCGATCACTCCTGACGGCGGGCCTTTTTTCGCTGGTATTGCCCACAAGGGGCACATCTGCTTGTTGCAAGTTATTGTTTGCTTTGCGTTTGGGGCCCGAGGCTGCCCAATAACCCAGTGCCATAAAGACACTGCCACTGAGAATATTCCCGAGGGTAACCCAGAGCAGGTTATGCCCCATTCCGGATAGCGTGATGGCCTCGGTAGGGTTGCCTAGAAGTGCAATCGATAACAGTGTCATATTGGCTACACTGTGTTCATAGCCGCTGGCAATAAAGGCAAACAGGCACCAGAAAACCCCGATAGCTTTGGCTGAATCACTTTGGGTGCGGGCAGCAATCCACAGTGCCAGACAGACCAGCCAGTTACAAAGTGCGCCGCGGGCCACCAGTTCCATGGCGGTGGAATTCATTTTGTAGGCGGCAATACTATTGAGTAACTCGGCACCGCCACTCAGCAGTACGCCACCTCCGCCGGCAATAAAAATCATGGCCAACGCTAGAGAACCAAGCAGATTGAAAGTCCAGCAGGTTCCCCACACTTTGATCAGATCCGCGGTGTTAGTCAGCCCTTGAAGCTGGCCCAGGATCATATACATGGTATGCCCGGTGAATAATTCTGAGCCGGCAAACACCACTAGCGTCAGGGCGACACCAAAGGACGCTCCCATCACCAGCTTTTGCCAGGCGGGATCAATGCCGGCAGCCACAGAGAAAATCAAAATAATCCCGAGTCCCACATAGGCACCAGCCATAAGGGAGCCGACACAAAAGGCAAAGGGTGAGCGGTGGAGTAAGTCTGTCTTTTTGCGTGCGAGCTGAGAAAAATAGCTCAGCGTTTCTTCGTACATCTTCATTCTCCGGGGATGCTTACCGATTCAACTGAGCCGTCTAGCGTATCCATACGGCTGATTCAGTCAGCGTGAAACCAAGGGCTTTGATGGAAATTAATCCGACATAACATGCATATAAAATACCTTGTTATTTATTTTTAATCGTTATGTGTGTTCTTGTCAATACCTTTAAAGTCACTATTTATTGTGGTTTTGGTGGGCTTTATTGCATATTGACAATTTTTTATTTATCTGAAAAGATGTAAATAGTATGCATATTATGGGTGTAAATCGTTGGTCCGTAGGAGAGTTGAAAATGATTCAGGATACCGTGCTTGTGGTGACGTTAGTGTTAATGGGGGCGATAGTGGCGGCATTTTTATTTGTTGCGATCAATGCCAAAAATGATGGGGGGGAGTACGCGCCGATTCAGGGGCGAGCCTATGCCATAAGGTCAAAACTTTTCTGGGTGCTGGTGGTGGCTGGTGTGTTGATCACCACAGTTACTACGTTGGATTTACCTTATGCCGCCACTCGTGGAGAAATGGCTGGTGTGGATAAGCAAATCGATATCAATGGTAAGCAGTGGTACTGGGAGATAGCGGATACCTCCGCAAAGGTGGGTGAAACTGTGGTGTTTAATGTCAGTGCTGGCGATGTTACCCATGGCCTGGGTGTCTATGACCAAGACATGCGCATAATCGGCCAAACCCAGGCGATGCCGGGCTACGCCAATTCACTGAAACTTACCTTTGATAAACCCGGTAATTACAAGCTGATGTGCATGGAGTACTGCGGCGTTGCCCACCATGCCATGGTGAGCGATTTTACCGTCACGGAATAATTGGCATTAGCTGCCTTAATTTTAGGTTGATTGCCTGGGCAGGATGTTAAGCATCGGGCTTTCAGTAGAGAACAAAATGTGTGATGAGGATATGCTCATGAACGATTCAACAGCAATAGCGCCAATGCCCGGTTCATCAAAATTGGCGATTTTAGCCTACCTTGGAATATCGGCATTGGTGTATGTGTTAATGATGGTGCTGGGTCTGCTGATGCGGATGGGACAGGCCAACTGGTTGGGGTTACCTGCCGATCTTTTCTATCAAATTATGACTGCCCACGGTGCCGGTATGGTGGGTATCTCGGGTTTGGCGGGTAGTGCGGTGATGTGGTATTTCCTGCGTCGCTATGTGGATCTCACGGTTGGTATTCTGTGGGCGAATTTGGCGTTCTTTCTATCAGGTGTGGTGTTGATTCTCGGCGGAATCTTTTTGGGTGGCTATGCCGGTGGCTGGACCTTCCTATTTCCCTTGCCCTCCCATGGCATGGGTTTGTGGGGGCCTGTGGGTGCGGCCTGCTTTCTTGGTGGATTACTGCTGATCGGTGTGGGTTTCCTGTTGCTGTATCTCGATGTTGCTCGGGCCATTATCAGTAAATACGGTTCCCTGGCCCGCGGGTTAGGTTGGCCGCAGTTATTTGGCAACAGTGATGAGACTCCGCCTCCAGCAGCAGTTGTGGCGGCGACTATGGTGTTGCTGGTTAATATCACAGGCATTGTGGCCGGTGCGGTGGTGCTGGTCTTGATACTGGTTAACCTGTTTATGCCCGAATTTGAAGTAGATGCGCTGTTGACTAAAAACCTGATCTATTTCTTTGGCCACGTTTTTATCAATGCCACCATTTATCAGGCGGTGATTGCGGTATACGAAATACTGCCTGAATACACCAAGCGTCCCTGGAAAGTGAACAAAGTGTTTCTCGGTGCCTGGACTGCCTCGACCATTATGGTGATGGCTGTTTATCCTCATCACCTGTTGATGGACTTTGTGATGCCCACCTGGGCATTGGTGCTGGGACAAATAATGTCTTACACCGGTGGCTTCCCTATTCTGGTCGTTACCGCATTTGGTGCACTGACCATTGTTCACCGCTCCGGTATTCAATGGGATATGCCTTCCGGCTTGTTATTCCTATCCATGTTTGGCTGGGCTGTGGGGGTGGTGCCGGCGGTTATTGATGGCACCATTGCGGTCAACAACGTGATGCATAACACAATGTGGGTGCCCGGCCATTTCCATATGTATTTAATCGTCGGACTGGTGGCCATGTTATTTGGCTTTAAGTATTACATTACAGGCCAGGATGGTAAGCCCGGCATGTTCGATAAGCTGGCTTTTTGGATTTACAGTTTGGGGGGTGTCGGGTTGTCCGTGACATTCCTGATCAGCGGCTATTTTTCGGTACCGCGACGTTGGGCTCAGCATATGCCGGAGTGGGTGGGCTTAAGCCAGCCCGCTGCATTGATGGGGGCGGCTGTGGCGCTCGGTGCCGCTATCTTTGCCATCCGTTTTTTGACCAGCCTTAAACATGCCAGGGCAGTCTAAGTTGGCCCAAGGCCGGTTTGGGTAAGTTGTGATGCAATATTGGGTGTCTGCCGCTACTTCATTCTTGTCCCTCTGTGTTGGCGTGGTTGCGCTGGCTTGGGGAACAGATGGAGGGCAGGCATGGACAGCCGAAAGTGCCCGGCGATTAGCCGTGCTCGAGCAGCCCGTTGTGTTGCCTTGGGTTACATTACTGAATCAACAGGGCAAGCAACAACAGTTAACAGACCCGTTGGCATCACAATCGGCATCGGGTTTAACCCTTATGGAGTTTATCTATACTCGGTGCCCTACGGTTTGTCTGGCTATGGGGGCAGAATTTCGATCATTGCAGGCTGAGTTGTATTCTGGGCTGCCATCTGAGCGGCACTCTGAGCTGCCATCAGGGCTGTACTTTAGGGGTGGTGAAGTCAAATTGCTCAGTGTGAGCTTTGATCCGGAGGATAGTATTGAGGATCTCAAACACTATTTAACACGGTTTTCTGCCAATCCATCAATCTGGTCTGCGGCAAAGTTCGCCCGTCAGTCAGATCTTGAAATGATTAAACAACAACTCGGGTTAATTGTGATACCTGAGCCCAGTGTGGGTTACATCCACAATTCCGCCGTCTATGTTATTTATGATGGCCGGGTGGTTGCCATACTGGATCACGACGATCGTAAGGGCATACGTGATGTCATATCACAGTATCTGCCGGGCACAGCAGGTTCGGGTTAATATGACCTTGCGTGCCGTCATCATCATGGCGCTGGGGATGGTCGTAGCTATCACCGCGACGCCGTTGGGCCATTGGCTTGAATCCACCATGGTCAGCCATGTGTTGGTGGAATTGCCGCTGTTGGTGGTCGCTGGGATAATTTTTGCCCTTCCTCTAAAACCCGTTTCCCAGCCATTGCTAAATTGGGTCAATCGCGGTGGTATCTGTGGCTTGATTACCGCGTCATTCTTGCTGGCATTTTGGATGCTTCCCCGCTGGCTGGATACTTCTCTGGGTGACCCCTGGGTAGCCAGTGCGAAATATGGTTCCATGGTGTTGACCGGAATGATCTTGGCATTGAGTTGGCCCAGTGCCCATGTGATTACTCGGGCCGTGGTTAAGATAGAATTCCTCACCATGTTTTTTCGTCTGGGCTGGCTCTATCTGATATCACCCGAAAGGTTGTGCAATAACTATTTGCTCACCGATCAAATCTGGTTGGGGCGGGGGTTCCTGTTGGTGGGATTGGCGCTGACTATAACCTGGGCTTATCCAATATTATTTGGCAATGCTGTTTTGGAACAACAATTGACAGAACGCAAGCTCTCTATTGATTAACTAATGATAGAATGTATGGGCGCCTCACCAGTGGACACCTTGCGTGGAGGAGATTCACGTACCCTAGGAATCATTAGTTATGCAATTAACCAAACATACCGATTTATCACTGCGTGTATTGATGTATTTGGCCATCACGGACGATGAACTGAGTACGATTAAAGATATATCGGAACACTACAATGTCTCCCGCAACCACTTGATGAAGGTGGTCAACCGGTTGGCGACGCTGGGATATATCAAATCGTCCCAGGGGCGTGGTGGCGGTATTGCCTTGGCGCTGCCTGTCGAGGAAATTGGTGTGGGCGATATAGTCCGGGCCATGGAACAGACCTTGAATATGATCGACTGTGAAGGTTCGGGTTGTCCATTGACGCCGGCCTGTCTACTCAAAGGGATTCTGAGCGAAGCGGCCACGGCATTTTTGAAAAGTCTGGATGGATACTCAATTGCTGACTTGGTGAGAAATCGCCCACAACTGATTAGGTTGATTGGTTAAATTTCTATCCGGTTTAAATCATTTATTACTCTTTTTATTTTTTCTTCAAAATTACAATTTGGTCTAGAGATAATGCGTATTCTTGAAGTGGCTAGCTGGGAGCATTTTTTGGCAGTACTCCTACAGTTTCACAACATCTCCCATATCTGGAACACAGGCTGGCCAACTCAGTTCTTCATTCAAAGATATTCTAAATTGATCAGAAGCAGATTCCTCTCCATGAGTAACAAAACAGCGTTTAGGGGCTGTAGGCATATGCTGCAACCAGCGCAATAGTTCCATTCGATCCGCATGGGCGGATAAAAAATCCAGAGCCTCTATACGTGCTCTAACATCCATATACCGACCAAATATTTTGATACGTCTTTCACCTGCTACTAGACGTGCACCACGGGTACCTGGCGCCTGATATCCGGCAAATAATACTGTGTTGCGGTGATCACCAATCATACGACTCAAATGGTGCAGTACCCGGCCGCCAGTGGCCATACCGCTGGCAGAAAGAATAATAGCTGGCACATGCAGGTTATTGAGTGTCATGGATTCTTCAACGGTTCGAGTAAAGGTAACATCTCGGGAGATCTGCTGGCAGCGAGCTTTATTGAGTCGGTGGTAGCGATGGTGCCGTTGCATCACTTCTGTGACGCTAATAGCCATGGGACTATCCAAAAAAATAGGTAAATAGGGAATCATCTTTCGATCGCGTAGTTCGGTGATCAAGTACAGCATAGCTTGGGCTCGCCCCACGGCGAAAGATGGTATTAATAGAGAGCCACCTGTGGAAACAGTTTCATTAACGATCTTTGCTGTGGAGTCCAAGATGTCCTGCTCTTTATAAAATTGAGGGTCATGAAGCCGGTTGCCATAGGTGGATTCGATAACTAAGTAGTCGCAGTACACCGGCAATTCAGGTGCCCGCATAATTAGGTCGTTTCCTCGGCCCATATCGCCGCTGAAAAGAATATGTTTACCCGCTGCCTGAACATCCAGAAAGGAGGAGCCGAGAATATGGCCATTGGCAT
>JAJFKD010000069.1 GCA_021773405.1 Porticoccus sp. | reverse complement strand
ACACAGACGAGCTTTTACAAAGCAAGCCACAAACTTGCCAGGTTGCCCAGAATACGCCATTTGATCAAGGCCAATTGGCGGAAAAAATGGTTGAGGAAATTTTGCCTGCTATTGAAGCTAAGGAGGGCGGTGAATTTAGCTATAACGTTGGTAACTGTGATCGTTCTATTGGTGCGCGTTTGTCGGGAGAGATTGCCAAACGTTACGGTAACCAGGGTATGGTTGAAAAACCAATAAAACTGAATCTTCATGGTGTAGCAGGGCAATCCCTGGGTGTTTGGAACGCTGGTGGGCTTGATATTTACCTGCGTGGTGATGCCAATGATTACGTAGGTAAAGGCATGGCGGGAGGCAAAATTGTTATTGCACCCCCAGAAGGCAGCCAATTTATTTCCAGAGAGGCGCCGATTATAGGTAATACCTGTCTGTATGGAGCAACATCGGGCAAATTATTTGCTGCCGGTAAAACGGGAGAACGTTTTGCTGTTCGTAATTCGGGTGCTCATGCAGTAGTTGAAGGTGCCGGCCATCACTGTTGTGAATATATGACAGGCGGTGTGATTGTTGTCTTGGGTCAAACTGGTCCTAACTTTGGTGCAGGTATGACCGGAGGTTTTGCTTATGTGTTGGATGAAGAGCGAACCTTTGTTGATAGCTACAATATGGAGCTGGTTGAAATTCAGCGTATCACCAGTGAGGCAACTGAGGCTTATCGTCATCATCTGGAAAGTATGGTAGCTGAGTTTGTTAAAGAAACAGGTAGTGAATGGGGGCAGGAGATTTTGGATAATTTTGAGTACTTTATTACCAAATTCTGGTTAGTAAAACCCAAGGCTGCCAGCTTACAGAAGTTACTTGAGCATACACACGCTGAACCTCAGTAATTGGTTTTTTAAGTGTTTGTTGTCCTATTTGCTGTCTTTATAGCAAGTAAGAAGAGAAATAAGTAACTATAAAAAGTTTACGTTTATGAGTTTAAGTTTATGAACGAAAGGTTGAACAACGACTTTCAATTTATCCAGGTAGACCGCCAAGAGCCAAAGAAAAAGGGCATGGAAAGTCGCACCCGGGAATTTGTTGAGATATATGAGCCCTCCGATCAAAAGTCGGCAGGCACACAGGCTCATCGCTGTTTAGATTGCGGTAATCCCTATTGTGAGTGGAAATGCCCAGTTCATAACTACATTCCCAACTGGCTGAAATTGCTCTCAGATGGAAACATCATGGAAGCGGCTGAATTAAGCCACCTGACTAACACATTGCCAGAAGTTTGTGGGCGAGTATGTCCACAGGATCGCCTCTGCGAAGGTGCTTGTACTCTTAATGATGATTTTGGTGCGGTGACAATTGGTAATGCGGAAAAGTACATTACCGATACAGCCTTTGCTATGGGTTGGCGTCCGGATATGTCCAAGGTTGTTGCAACCGATAAACGTGTTGCGATTATTGGTGCAGGGCCTGCCGGATTAGGCTGTGCTGATGTTTTGGTTCGCAATGGTGTTAAGCCCGTTGTTTTTGACCGTTATCCTGAGATTGGTGGTTTGCTCACCTTTGGTATTCCAGAATTTAAGCTCGAAAAGTCTGTGATGCAGCATCGTCGCACTGTATTTGAAGAAATGGGCGTAGAGTTTCGATTAAACACCGATGTCGGCGTCGATGTAGAAATGAACGACCTGATAGAAGAGTTTGATGCAGTGTTCCTTGGTATGGGTACTTACACCTATATGAAAGGTGGATTCCCTGGCGAAGACTTACCTGGTGTTCACGATGCACTGCCGTTCCTTGTCGCTAATGTAAATCGCAATATGGGCTGGGAGAAAGATCCCTCTGAGTTTGTCAGTGTTGCTGGTCAACGAGTAGTAGTACTTGGTGGTGGTGATACCGCAATGGATTGTAATCGTACCTCGGTTCGCCAGGGTGCTGAGAGTGTTTCTTGTGCATACCGTCGAGATGAAGCCAATATGCCAGGCTCCCGACGTGAAGTACAAAATGCCATGGAAGAGGGCGTTCAGTTTCTATTTAACAGACAACCGGTGGAAATTGTTGGTAACGGCCGTGTAGAAGGCATCAAAGTTGTAACTACTGAATTGGGTGAGCCAGACGAGAACGGCCGCCGTCGTCCAACACCAATCGCTGGCAGTGAAGAAATATTGCCGGCCGATGTTGTCTTAATTGCGTTTGGTTTCCAACCGAGCCCCGCTCCATGGCTTGCTGATTTGGGTGTTGAGCTCAATGATTGGCAAGGTGTGGTTGCACCTGAAGAACAGCAATTTAAATTCCAGACTAGCAACCCAAAAGTATTTGCAGGTGGAGATATGGTTCGCGGTTCTGATTTGGTGGTAACCGCCATCTGGGAAGGTCGTCAGGCGGGTGAAGGTATCCTGGATTACCTGAAAGTTTAAGAAGGGTACCCCTAAAAATGCACTTTTTTTGCAATTACTGCGTTAGCTCCGTGCTCAAATACCCAAAGCATTCACTATGTTCATGGGGCAGGCTCTCCTCATGTACTCAAAGTACACTGCAGTTCTCTGCGCGGAGCTCCTCGCTTAAAGCGCCTACTGTTGGTGTACCTACAAAAAAATCACTATTTTTTGAGGCACCCTTATTTAAGGTGATAGATTGATGAGTGAACTAAAGAACGATCGTTTTTTACGGGCACTTATGCGCCAGCCGGTTGATATGACACCGGTATGGATGATGCGCCAGGCAGGTCGTTATCTTCCTGAGTACCGCGAATCCAGAGGCAAAGCGGGTGATTTTATGTCACTTTGTACCAACCCTGATTTAGCCTGCGAAGTCACACTGCAACCCCTAGAACGTTACCCCCTTGATGCTGCTATTTTATTCTCGGATATTTTAACGATCCCGGATGCTATGGGGTTGGGGCTGTACTTTGAAACAGGCGAAGGCCCTCGCTTTCGCAAACCTGTTCGTACTGAAGCTGATATTAATAACTTGTCGGTGATAGACCCTCACCAAGATTTGCCTTATGTGGTTAATGCTGTATCTACGATACGTCGCGAGCTTAATGGGCGGGTACCTTTGATCGGTTTTTCAGGAAGCCCTTGGACACTAGCAACCTACATGGTTGAAGGTGGCTCCAGTAAAGATTTTGCCCGCTGTAAAACCATGGCCTATAACCAGCCTGAGCTGATGCATCAGTTGCTGGATACCCTGGCTAAATCCGTTATTGTGTATCTTAATGCTCAGATAGAAGCAGGTGCTCAAGCGGTACAGATTTTTGATACCTGGGGTGGGGCTCTTTCCCATGCCGCGTATCGAGAGTTTTCTTTGCAATATATGTCTCAAATTGTTGCCGGGTTAACTAAAGAGCATGAAGGTCGTCCAGTCCCTGTTATTTTGTTTACCAAAGGGGGTGGTCAGTGGTTAGAAGATATTGCTGACTCAGGTTGTAACGCTTTAGGTCTTGATTGGACCACGCACATTGGTGAGGCACGTCAAAGGGTGGGAGATCGTGTTGCACTGCAAGGTAATATGGATCCCGCCATATTAAGAGCTTCTCCCCAACGAATTCGTCAAGAAGTTGAGACAATTATGTCGCAATATGGTCCAGGCGAAGGCCATGTCTTTAATCTCGGTCATGGAATCACTCCAGACATCGATCCAGCCCATGCGGGCGCATTTATTGATGCAGTTCACGAAATTTCAGTGAAAAGTCATCAAAAATCTAAATAACTTTAAGTAGTTAGCACTTTTTTTCACCCACTGTTACAGTAGTTTTGCTATGGTTTAAAATCAGCATACTGTCGACATTTTCTGGTTGCTGCTTTATTTGTAGAAAAAGCAAGCCAATCAAATGTTGTACAGAATATGTTGATTAAAACAATGGGCTTGGGAGTGGGTGCGATACTACCGTGAGTATTAAGCAGGTTAAGGTTTTTGCGAACGACGTGAAGGTTGGGATGTTTGTCTCCAGCCTAGATCGCCCGTGGAACCAAACCCCCTTTCCTATTCAAGGTTTTATTGTGCATGGGCAGCAGGAAATTACAGCACTGCGAGCCCATTGTGATTACGTTTTCATCGACATTACCAAGGGGCGCGGCGGCATATCGGGTGTTCCTCTTGCTGGTTACCAGCCAGGCATTGGTGGTAATAAAAAAATTGAGAGGGAGATAGACAGTAATGCACTTTCTCCTAAAGGAGAGACTAGCCCCTGGCGTAACAGTGTCTCCCCTATAGAAGTTAATTCCCATGTATATCAAACAGTGGTGCCACTCACTAAAGAAGTGGAATACGCTGGAAAAGCACTTCTTCACTTGCGGGGTCAATATACTTTGGCGACCAAGCAGATATCGAAGGGAAAGGATTTTGATTACCGCAGTTTAAAAGACTCTGTTGCTGATATGGTCAACAGTGTTGTTAGGTGTCCCGATGCATTTACATGGCTACTGCGGCTGCGTATGAAAGATCAGCATACCCATGATCACAGTATGCGTTCTGCTTTATGGGCTGTTCAGTTTGCTAGGCATATTGGAATGAAAAAGGAAGATATGTCTATCCTTTGTATGGGTACCCTGCTCAAAGATATAGGGAAGATAAAGTTACCTAACAGTCTATTGCGAAAAAAAGATAGGACTGCTGAAGAAGTCATCGAATACCAGAGCTTTATCACCTATGGTGTAGAAATGCTGAAAGCATTTGAAAATGTTGATGCTTCTGTTATCTCTGTCGTGAAGTACCACTGTGAGCATCATAATGGGACGGGTTTTCCTGAAGGTTTAACGGGAGGAAAAATCCCATTGTTAGCACGTATAGCGGGGATTGCGACGGCTTACGATGCCTGTTCAAACCCAAGAGAATCCCTTGATCCTGTAGCTCCATCGAAGGCAGTAAACATTCTTTATAAGATGCAGGACAAGCAGTTTCCTGAAGATTTGGTGATTAAGTTCATCCAGTCCATAGGGCTTTACCCTACGGGAACATTGGTTGAACTGACGACAGGAGACTTGGGTGTTGTTGTAGAACAGCATGCAGATACGCGTTTAATGCCTAAGATAGCGGTATTAAACCAAGGGCAGTTTCTAGAAGGTAAAGCTTCTGAAGGTTATGTGCTTATAGACCTTAAGGATGAAGCAGCCGCGAGAAAGGCTTTGGTTAAAGCAGGGCAAGATTTAGCTGCTTCGGTGAATGCCTTGGGTATAGTTAGGGATTTAGAACCATCAAGCTATGATATTGATTTCTCATTTATTTCTACCATTTTCATGAAGAATACCCGGAAGATTTTGAGCAACGTTCTGTCTTATGGGGGTAGTGAAGAGCCTGGTTCAGGTTTAAATCTCATGGGCAGATTGAAAAGCTATTTGAGGCCTTCAACCTGAGCGAATTCATTCCTTTCGGTCATTCCAAAAAATCATTAAATGTTAGTTTGAAGTGAGAGCCAGCAGTTCCCCTAGTTTAGTCTGTGCCCCTGGTTTGTATTGATCGGCCCACGTTGTTTTTCCTGGCTCAAATAACAAAATGGCAGTGGAGCCAAATTTGAAGCGCCCCATTTCTTCCCCTTTCTGAAGCATTACGGCCTGGTCTCTGAAGTCTTGTGTCATCACCGTGTTTGGTTGGTAATGCCCGTGCCAGACAGATTCAATGCCTGCGACCATCATGGCTCCAACCAAAATAACAGCACAGCGGCCAACAGGCGTGTCAAACATACAGACTAATCGTTCATTTTTTGCAAAAAGTCCGTCGACATATTGCGTTGTTGTGTCATTAACTGAGAACAACTTGCCGGGGATATATCGAGTGTAAGCCAGTTCTCCACTTATGGGCATATGGACTCGATGGTAGTCTTTGGGTGATAGGTAAATGGTAATGAAGTTTCCGTTTAGGAAGCGTTGGCTGTCTTCATCATCAGCACCTAATAATGAAGCTATGGAAAAAGATTTACCTTTTGCCTGAAAAATATTGCCCTCTTCAATGACCCCCAGTTGGCTTACTGCGCCATCGGCAGGCACGACAATGGAATTTTCAGTTTGATCTATAGGGCGAACACCTTCCTTCAAGGCACGGGTAAAAAAGGCATTAAAATGTTCGTAGTCATCTAAATCATCAGATGCGGCCTCATCCATATCAATGTTATAGGTACGGATAAATTGCTCGATAAGAAAATTTTTCAGCCAAGGCGTTTTAGCCTCAGCTAATGACGAACCAAGGCGAGACAACCCATGTTGTGGCAATACACGCTGTAGTGCCACGAACCATTCTGCTTTTAAATCACTCATAAAATATGGAGGTGCCTGTACTGCTGCTTTCTATATTGGAATTATTTGTGTTGTTCTTTAATTGGTATTTTTTGATTTTTCTCAAAAAAATTATTCGATAGGCGTATCGTTACGGTTACCCCATTCGGACCAAGAACCTTCATAAGCTTTGATGTCCTTAAAGTCTAGAATTCTCGCAAGCATATAGGTAAAGCCTGAACGGTGGTGTGATTGGCAATGGGTAATGGTTGGTTTATCAGAATGAATGCCTAATGCGGCTAAACGTTCTTTGGCATCGTCGAGAATACGTTGGTTTCGCTTCAGATCCATCATACTGGTCCAATTACAATTGATGGCGCCAGGAATGTGTCCATTTCTTTCAGCCAAACCGCGTTCTCCATTGTATTCCTCTGGGGTTCTAGCATCCCAAATTTGTAGATCACCATTATCGAGCTGAGCCATAATTTCTTCAGCTTCAATAATAGGTGTGCGATCTATGGTGACGTTGCGCTCAACGGGTTTGGACTCTGGGACATCAGAAGTTGTTGGGAAACCTTCATTGTGCCAGGCAATAAGCCCGCCATTTAGGTATGACCAGTTCTTGTGGCCAATAACATCAAGGGTCCAGATAAAGCGACCGGCCCAGCCACCACCTTCATCATCATAAACAACCACATGTTTATCATCGGTCAGTCCTATGCTGTTGACCATAGCTTCAAGCCTTTCCTTTGGCGGTAGTTTATTGGGACCAGGAACAGAGCCAGACATAAGTTCTTGTGAAGAAATATGTATGGCACCAGGGATGTGCTTCTTGCTATAGAGCACATCATTGCAAAGGTCCACAATCAGTATGTTCGGTTGGTCCAGTAGGTCAACGAGAGCTTCAGGCTCTATCAATTTTGGTATATCAGACATGGTTGTTCTCACTAGTTGCTTTGTCTCTAATTCTAGTTTCTCTGTCTCTAGTTATTCTCTATCTATAGCGACGTTATAGGGTGATATGGTCTGCGGAAATTGTACCATTTATAAATAACACTGAAGTACAAGATTTCAGGACTCTTGATCAAGGCTGTTTACCATATGCCAATAACTATCAAACCGGGATTTAGATATCTTTCCATCTTTAACTGCTTGGTTAAATGCACAGCCGGGTTCTTGCTGATGTTGGCAATCACGAAATTTGCACTGCCCAATGAAAGGACGGAATTCAATGAACCCTTCTGCAATGGTTGCGGGGTCTAGATGCCAAAGACCAAATTCACGAATACCTGGTGAATCGATCACATCACCACCATTGGGTAAGTGGAAAAGTTGAGAGCTGGTTGTGGTATGGGTCCCCTTGGCTTTTGAGACCGAAAGAGCCCCTACCGCTGTATCGATATCAGGAGATAATGTGTTGAGTAGAGATGATTTCCCCACACCAGATTGCCCAACAAATACACTGGTTAATTCTTCAAGATAGTCTTCCAGTTTTTCCATGCCTTCACCACTATGGGCAGACACTAAAAAGCAGTCGTACCCCAAGCTAATGTAACGGTCGAGAAGACTGGTTAACTGATCATAGTTTGTATCATCAATTAGATCTGCCTTGTTGAGAACGATCGCCGGTTGGATTGATTGATGCTCTGAAGCAACTAAATAGCGATCTATGAGGTTAGCGTGGGGCTCTGGAAAAGGTGCTATGACAATGACAATACGGTCAATGTTGGCAGCTACAGGGCGTAGCTTCCCCCGGTTATCAGGGCGGCATAATTCCGATTTTCTTGGATGCTGTGCGATAACGACACCATGGGTATCACCATCCTGCCAAGTTACTCTGTCGCCTGTGACAATAGTGGGTAGGTTGGCCCGGAGGTGGCAACGGCGAGTGCTTTGTCCATGAGAGCTTTGCTCTGTAGGAAACTCTGGTTCCACATCAACTTGCGTACCATAACTGGTAATGACGCGACCATCTTGTTCTGGCCCTAAGTTAGAAGGGGAGAGGTAACTGTCGTCATCTTGCTGCGCATTGACTTCAGCTCTGGCTTTTGCCTGGTTTTGCTGAATACGGCGGCGCTGCTGCTTGGTTAAATGGCGTTTGGTCAATCTATCCTCTTACTTACTAACAAGACCCTCAAGACCTTATGAAGGGTGGCTTACTGAAGCGCAAGGATATAGCATATGGTGAAAGAGGGACAGGAACAGCATTATGTTTAATTTGGAGGGGATACCCCAGTCATTGGCTCAATTTGTGCCAATGTTAGTGACCATCGCCATTGTTATCACCATTCTTTGGGCAGCGAATTGGTTACTTCTACGTAGAGCTAGCCTGACAACAGAATCCAGGTTGCCTGGCCAGGTAATTATGTTGCTGTTGACTGCGATTGCTTTAATCGCACTGATTTTGGCATTGCCTGTGAGCGAATCTACTCGAGGAGATTTACTGGGCTTATTAGGTTTGGTTCTCACTGGTGTGATTGCTTTATCTTCCACAACATTTGTATCGAATGCCATGGCTGGACTAATGTTGAGGTCGGTAAAAAGCTTTAGAAATGGAGATTTTATTAGAGCTGGAGAGCATTTTGGACGAGTAACTGAAAGGGGATTATTTCATACTGAAATCCAATCTGAAGACCGCGACTTGATTACCTTACCCAATTTGTTTTTGGCCTCTAGCCCGGTAACGGTTATCCGTTCTTCAGGAACCATTGTGTCCTGTGAAATATCCTTAGGCTACGATGTTGCACATCATCAATTAAGTCCGTTATTAAAACAGGCGGCGATTAATACTGGGTTACAAGAGCCATTTGTTCAAATTCTTACCCTGGGTGACTTTTCCATTACTTACCGCCTTTCAGGCTATTACGCAGAGGTAAAGCATCTATTAACGATGAGGAGTCGGCTGCGACAGGAAATACTAGATACATTACATGGTGCGGATATCGAAATAGTATCGCCCACATTTATGAATCAACGTCAGTTTAATAACGGTGAGAAATTTGTTGCTAAGCCAAAGTTTCGTGATCCTCTAGAGTCAGAAAATATTGCGCCGGAATCCCTAATTTTTGATAAGGCAGATCGAGCAGAAAAGCTGCGCATACTTAAGGATGAGCGCGAGGAGTTGGCAGAAACAGTGAAAGAATTGAAAGAACAACTGGAAGGTCAGGATGAATCGACGTCCTCTGATCTAAAAACTGAGATATTCAAATGCGAAGAACGTATTGAAAAGCTCGAAAATATTATTCGAATTGCAAAAGAACAACCTAATGAATGAAGGAAATATGACCACACAAAACATGAAAGATACTGATAAAAATAATTCTGGAATAAAAGACTCTTTGAACCTCATCTGGATAGACCTGGAAATGACCGGTCTTGATACCGAACAAGACGTCATCATAGAAATTGCTACCATTGTTACCGATAAAGATTTAAATGTTTTGGGTGAGGGGCCAATTATGGCAATCCGCCAGCCTGATGCGTTGTTGGATGGAATGGATGAGTGGAATACACGTCAGCATGGCCAATCGGGATTAACAGAACGGGTACGAAATAGTACTACATCAATGGCTGAGGCAGAGCAGAACACCATAGAATTTCTAGAGCAATTTGTTGATGCTGGCGTATCGCCAATGTGTGGTAATTCCATCTGTCAGGATCGCCGCTTTTTATCGCGACAAATGCCAAAGTTGGAAGCATTTTTTCACTACCGCAACCTGGATGTTAGCAGCGTAAAAGAAATCGCCAAGCGCTGGCGGCCAGAGCTGTTAAAAGGGTTTAAAAAACAGGGCTCACACTTGGCGATGGATGATATTAAGGACTCTATTGCTGAGCTAAGTTATTACCGGGAAGTTTTTTTTGAGATGGAAAGCTAATTCACATCGAGAGTTAGAGCTAACAAAGAAAAAAGATAAAAGATAAAAGAGAGAAGAATAAATGTGGCAAGTGTACCTTTCCGGAGAAATCCATACCGATTGGCGAGATCAAATTATTCAGGGAGTGAACAAGCTAGGGTTACCCGTAGAATTTAGCTCAGCTGTAACAAACCATGATGCCAGTGATGCTGCGGGAGATGTTTTAGGTGAAGAGTCTCAACAGTTTTGGCGTGATCATAAATCTGCAAAAGTGAATGCCATTCGTATCCAAAATCAAATTGAACAGGCAGATTTGGTCATTATTCGTTTTGGTGACAAATACAAACAGTGGAATGCAGCATTTGATGCAGGTTACTGCGCAGCATTGGATACTCCTTATATTACCCTGCATGATGAAAGTATTATTCATCCACTAAAAGAGGTGGATGCTGGTGCCATGGCCTGGGCACAGAGTACTGAACAGGTCGTAGAGATTATTCGTTATCTGATTGAGCAAAAATAGTAGAGAAATAAGACTAGAAATTGTTAGTTGTAGCAGTGTGCTTATTTATAAATTGTTTATTTAGAACTGCTGATTTTCCGCTTACGTTTTTTCTTACCCGCTGCATATAAACTATGTTGTTCCAGCGCCCATTGAACGTGTTCTTGAACCATAGGGGAAGGATGTTCTATACGGCTTTCCAAGGCTGAGACAATATCGTTGGTGCTATTGGAAACCAGTGCATTACCTAATCCTACGGCTAGGTTTCTCAACCAGCGTTCATGACCAATACGGCGAATGGGTGAGCCTTCGGTATATTTCAAAAATTCAGCTTCTGTCCACAAAAACAGTTCGCTGAGTTCTCGATTGCCCAGATTATGTCGTGGGGAGAAATCTTTTTCTTTTGTCGATTCTGCATCCTTGTTCCATGGGCAAATAGCCTGACAGTCATCGCAGCCAAAAACACGGTTACCCATAGGCTCTCGAAACTCTTCCGGAATACTCCCTTTATGCTCAATGGTGAGGTAAGAAATGCAACGACGTGCATCCAACACATAAGGCTCGGGGAAGGCATCCGTAGGGCAAACTTGAAGACAGGCTTTACATTCGCCACAGAGGTCTTTTTCTGTGGATTCATCGATGGGCAGTGGCAGACTCGTGTAAATTTCTCCCAGAAAAAACCACGATCCCGCCTCACTATTAATGACTAATGTATTTTTCCCAACCCAGCCTAGCCCCGCTTTTTCTGCCAAAGGCTTTTCCATAACCGGAGCACTGTCGACAAAAGGCCTCTGAACGATGCTGCTTGGTACAGCATGCTCAATTTCTTTTGCTAAAGTCGTCAGCCGTTTTCGAATTAGTTTGTGGTAATCCCGGCCGAGAGCATAACGGGATATATAGGCTTTATCTTCGTCTTTGAGCACAGCAATCATATTGCTGTCATCGGGCAAATAATCCATGCGAACACTGATCACCCGCAAGGTCCCAGGTAATAATTGTTCAGGGTGATAACGCTTTGTTCCATGCTCACCCATCCATTGCATATCGCCTTGATAGCCCTTCTGCAACCATGTATTTAGCCGGTCTCCCGTTTCTGAAAGTTCTGTATCAGTGATGGTGACCTGCTGAAAGCCCAATGCCTTGCCCCACTCCTTAATTTTGCTGGCGAGGTCTGAGTAATCAATTTGTTCTGTCGTGTTTGGCATAGTGGCGGTTAAGTTATTAGCTATAGTGATTAATAGAGTCGAACAGCTGTTTGAAGTTGGCGTATAATTTTGCCAGATCTTTACCAAATAATCGGATTTTTATGTCTTATTTTATTGGTCAATCGCTACCTATTGCCCTGTATACCGCTGAACAAGTTCGTGAATTGGACAGAATCGCCATTGAAGAGCGGGGTATTCCAGGTATTAAACTGATGAAACGTGCAGGACGAGCCATATTTGATGTCATCAATGATTATTGGCCAGGTTCCCCTATTACTGTGTTTTGTGGAGCAGGGAACAATGGGGGGGATGGCTATATTGTTGCGGCGTTGGCCGCTCAGAATTTGATACCTGTTCAGCTTGTCCAGCTGGCACCGGCGGAAAAATTAAGTGGCGATGCGCTTACCGCTTATAAATATGCCCAATCATCTGGGGTACCTATGGTGCCATTTTCTGACTGTTTGGAAATACCAGTCGGTGTCATTGTGGATGCGCTTTTAGGAACAGGATTTGTCAGTACTGGATCAGGTAGTCAGGTTAGGGAACCGTTTGCCCAAGCCATTAGGCTGATTAATCATAGTGAATTGCCTGTTATTGCTGCGGATATTCCTTCTGGATTAGGTAGCAATACCGGTGTAGCTGCAGATCCCGTGATAGAAGCTGATGTAACGGTATCATTTATTGGTTTAAAACAGGGCATGTTTACAGGTAACGGCCCAGCACTGTGTGGTGAAGTTGTTTACCACGATCTTTCAGTACCCACAGATATTTTTGATGATATACAGCCCAGCTCTGTACGGATGCAATATGAAGATTTAATCGCTGAGTTACCAGATCGAAGGCGTGATGCCCATAAGGGTGATTTTGGTCACGTCATGGTGATTGGTGGTGACACAGGTTTTGGTGGTGCTGTAGCTATGGCAGCAGAAGCAGCCTTGCGAACCGGTGCAGGATTGGTGAGTGTTGCTACTCAGCCCGAGCATGTGCCTGCATTATTAGCGCGTAGGCCAGAATTGATGGCGCGAGGCGTTAGTTCAGGGCAAGAACTTATACCACTGTTAAACGGTGAAATTGTTTCTCCTTCTGTTTTAGTGATTGGGCCTGGATTGGGAAAAACCCCGTGGTCAGAGCAAATGTTGCAACAAGCACTGGCTTCAGGTTTACCCATGGTCGTGGATGCTGATGCATTGAATATTCTTAGTCTGGGGCGGTTATCTATACCTGAAACCACGAAAGAATGGGTGATTACGCCACATCCGGGCGAAGCAGCCAGGCTTTTAAATATTACGTCGAGTGAAGTCCAGGTAGATCGCTTTTCTGCAGTGAAAGCCTTGCAGAAGAAATTTGATTGCCCTGCCTTGTTAAAAGGAGCCGGGTCCTTGGTTTGTACCTCACAGAACTTACAAAATGACTCTACATTCGGTTTGTGTACAGAGGGTAACCCCGGTATGGCAACAGGCGGTATGGGGGATGTACTGAGCGGCATTGTTGCAGGTTTAATGGCCCAGGGTATTAAGTCGGATAAAGCTCTGCCCTTAGGTGTTTGCCTTCATGCTAAAGCAGCGGATATTGCTGCTCAGACAGGTGAGCGAGGGTTGGTAGCTACAGATTTGTTTGGCCCTTTGAAGGAATTAGTTAATGGAATGATTAATAGGACGACTAATGGAGTGAATAAGGAGTGACACCATCAGTTCCAAAGATAGCAGTTCCAAATACGGGACTCTCAAATAAAGAGTTTTCAGAAACTATCGTAGGCGAAGATGCAATGGTCCGGTTGGGTCAAGCATTGGGCCGCAGTTTGTTTTCCTGCGGTGGTTTAGGTGCAGTCCCAACAGAAAAATCTATTGAGGCTACGTCTATTGAGGCAACCTCTAGTGAGGCTATGTCTATTGAGGCAACACCTGGTGAGGAAAATAGCGCCTTAGTTTTTTTTGAAGGTGACTTGGGTGCAGGAAAAACCACCTTATGCCGAGGAATATTACAAGCATTTGGCCACCATGGCGCAGTAAAGAGCCCAACCTATACGTTGGTAGAAAGTTATGTTCTTGAAAGTGGTTCTGGTGAATTAAAAGCTGCACAAGTTCACCATTTTGATTTATACCGCCTAGGTGACCCGGAGGAGTTGGAATTTATTGGTATCCGTGATTATCTAGAGCCTGGGAATTTTTGTTTAGTTGAGTGGCCTAATCGTGGTAAGGGTATTTTACCGACCCCAGATTTAAAGGTGCAAATTGCTGTAGTTGCTTCAGAATTAGAAGACCAATCGCTACAAGCAGATGGCGATGATGTAACAGTTGGTCGTGATGTAACAATAGTCGCAGAAACTGAAAGGGGAGAATTTTTCTTATCCCACTTAATTAAAAATCAGATAATAGAAAACCAGCAAATTGAAGAGCAGGGAAATTAGTTTGTTATCAATGCGGGGCAGTAAACAGTTCTTAACGGTTATATTACTGTTAACACTTCAGGTTTTTAGTGCCTCTAGTGCCTTTTCGGGAACAGTAAATGGCTTAAGGATATGGCGAGCTCC
>JAJFKD010000068.1 GCA_021773405.1 Porticoccus sp. | reverse complement strand
GACCATGTCTTCAAAGCCGATAAAGGCAAAAAATGCGATAAAAGCGCCGCTGATTACCGGGATGAAACTATGGTTAGTATTAGGGTCAGTACTAGGTAAAAATTGTCGCCAGGGAATTTCTTTTCCTTGAATCTGGTCACTACCTACAATGAGAACCAATACTAAACCCGCTATTTCCAACAGCGTTGTGATTACTGCCATGGTGACGGATTGTTTAACTCCCCATGCTGCCAGTGCAGTGAGGGCCGTCACCAGTAAAATGATGAGTGCCCAGGGTGGGAGAGTAGAAAAAAAGGCGAAGTAACCGGTGAAGCCTCGTGCAATGGTTGCAGCTGAAACAATGCCGCTAAGGGCAATAGCAACGCCAGTCAGTGCGGAGAATTGACGTGAGTTTAATCCTTCCATGATATACACAGCTTCACCAGCGCTACTGGGAAAACGGCGAGACATGTGGGCGTAGGAATAGGCGCTAAAGCTGACGATGAATGTCGACAGTAAAAAAGCTGAAGGTGTTGCCATGCCACTTTCATTAGCGACCTTACCCAGCAGTACATAAATACCGGCCCCCAGAATAGTGCCTATTCCGTAAAAACTGATTTCAAGCAGTGAGAGGGATCTGAGTAATTGGTTTTGCTCTGTCATAAAGTAATGGTAATCATCTAGCTTGGGTTAGTTAATGGGAGTCAGTCTATTATTAACGCTACATAGGATAAAACAAGTTAGATGTGGAGTAGGCAACATAACTCTATAATGAGATTTTGAAATATTGTGAGTGGGATTAAAACTATTTTATGACAAATCAGAATCTACGATCACAGTTACGATCAGAGCTATATCGAATTATTTTCGGAACAGATACGCCAGCAGGGCAACGATTTGATTTGTTTCTTATTTATGCCATTCTGATCAGTGTTTTTGCCGTTATCTTAGACACGGTAGAGTCCCTCAATGGACGTTTTACGAGTACTTTTATATTTGTTGAGTGGTTGTTCACAGGTATTTTTACTTTAGAGTATATCTTGCGTATTTACTGTTCACCCAACCGTAAAAAATACCTGTTTAGTTTTTATGGCATTATCGATTTAATTTCTATTATTCCTTCTTACCTCGGTTTGATTTTTGCCGGTGCGCAATATTTGTTAATTATTCGTTTGGTTCGTGTGCTTCGAATTTTTCGAGTATTAAAATTAGTACGTTATTTGTCTGAAGCTGATGTACTGATGCGTTCTATTAATCAGGCAAAAAGAAAAATCTTTGTCTTTTTCAGTATCGTGCTAGTGCTTAGCACTTTGTTTGGTTGTTTGATGTATGTGGTTGAAGGACCTGGCAATGGCTTTAGTAGTATTCCTAAAAGTATTTACTGGACCATTGTGACCATTACAACAGTGGGTTACGGAGATATCACACCGCATACTGTTCTGGGGCAGTTAATCTCAACCCTGGCCATGCTCACTGGGTATTCTATTATTGCGATTCCTACGGGCATTATTACTGCAGAATTGGCCAATGAAATGAGGCGGGATAAGTCAGTTTATCCCTGCCCTAATTGCGTGAAAGCAGGGCATGATATTGATGCTATTCACTGTAAATGGTGTGGTGCCAGTTTGGGTAATATGCGAGAGCAGGAAAGATAGCTATGTTGGAATGGTTGTCTCCTATTGTTGATACCTTATCCCTAGGATGGCAATTACTGGTGCAATTCTGGTTGCCCCTTTATTTATTAATAGAGCTCTGTGGCATTTTTTTTGCCATTGAATCTATTTTTAAATCTCGTACATCTCAAGGTGCCATTGCCTGGGCACTTGGTTTGGTCTTTTTACCGCCTATTGTGGTTCCTATCTACTTATTGTTTGGGCAGAGGAAGTTTTATGGTTATATCGATGCTCGTCGTAAGGGAGACTTGGAAATACAGCAAATTGCGGAACAATTACTTTCTGAAATGTCAGAGCATTTTAGCCCTGAAGAGGATAGTACTCAGGGTGCGCAATTATTAGAGAGTTTAGCGCTTATGCCCTATACCCGAGGTAATCGGGTTACTTTGCTGATTAATGGTGAACATACATTTCAGCGTATTTTTGAAGAAATAGAGCAAGCAGAAAAATATATTTTACTGCAGTTTTATATACTTAGAGATGATCAGTTGGGCCGTGAATTACAGGCTCGATTAATTGAAAAGTCAAAGCAGGGGGTGAAGGTTTATTTTCTTTATGATGCCATAGGCAGTTTTAGCCTTTCTCGCCGTTATTTAAAAACATTCAGGCAAGCTGGTATAGATATAAAGCCATTTAGAACCTGGCGCTGGGGGAAGCGTCGTCGATTCCAAATTAACTTTCGAAATCACCGAAAAATAGTCGTTGTAGATGGTCGCACAGCCTTTATTGGAGGTGCTAATGTGGGGGATGAGTACCTGAGCCGAGACCGTCATCTAACTCCTTGGCGGGATACTCATTTGGAGTTGCAGGGGCCATCTGTACATGGTGCACAGCTTTCCTTCCTTGAAGATTGGTACTGGGTGGTAAGCGAAGTGCCAGAATTAAACTGGCATCCTCAGGGGGAAATCAGTGACCAAAGGGTATTGGTATTACCCACTGGGCCTGCAGATCGGTTAGAAACCTGTCAATTGATGTTTCTTCATGCCATTAACAGTGCGAAAGAACGACTTTGGATTGTTAGCCCTTATTTTGTCCCTGACGATGCTATTTTAAAGGCATTAAAGCTAGCTTCTCTTCGGGGGGTGGATGTGCGCTTGATGTTGCCGGGAAAAACGGATAATCGTACGGTACAGCTCTCTTCCTATGCGGTATTGATGGACCTTAGAAATACCGATATTAAGGCGTATCAGTACCAAAATGGGTTTTTGCACCAGAAGGTAGTGCTGGTGGACAGTGATCGAGCCTATGTCGGTACAGCAAACTTTGATAACCGTTCATTTCATTTAAACTTTGAAGTTACCGCTATGGTGCGGGGTGAAAAATTTGCTTTGGAAGTAGAGTCCATGTTGAATACTGACTTTGAGCATTGTTACCCCCTCACGGGTAAGGAGCTAGCGCAGCGAAGCTTGTTGATTAAATCACTGATGAAATTGTCCCAGTTATTTTCTCCCCTCCAGTAAGTTTTCATTTAACATAGCGCTTTATCAGGTATCTGCTTTCCACAATTACAAAAATTGCTACAGGAATCATTATGACACTCACGGCCAAATTGTTAGGTGATAGTTCTCCTTATATCTATAACCTTGTCTATGACATTGATGTGCGGCTGCTCTTTATCGAGTGCTTGAATGATCCTTCGGATTCAGAACCTTCATTGCGTATTGTTTTTCCTGAAATTACCACCTATTCAGAAAAAAATGGCAGCGATGCCTTAGATGATGAGTTAATGGATGACTTGGTGAGTATGGATTGGGTGGGGGACAACCAAGTGGAGATTATTACCTGTAAGAAGGAAATAAACCTGGAACTGACCGGAAAACCTTTTGCAGAAAAAATTGGTTAAGTAATATTTAGGAGCTTATAGCCTAAGCTCCTAAATAAAAAATCAGCGCGTTAGTTAGCTATACATTCGCTATTGTAATATTCAATGGCAGCACCCCTACGTATAGGCCTTCCTTTTAAATCTTCGATATCTTGTTGAAGCTGTCGGCATCGTTCATGTTGTTCAGCTTCTTCCTTTGCTATTGTTTCAGGGTCAGTGGGAGAGGAAGAGCAGGCGGTTAGAGTTAATGCGCCAACGCCTATTGTAATCAAAAGTGCAGATTTAAGTTTAAACAAAACGACTTCCTTATAATGATTAATCTCTATTAGACAATATAGTCTACTCAAAGATCATATGGGAGGAGTAGTGGTAATAGGTGTGAGTTGCATGATTTTTTTAGTGTATAACCAGAAGAGGATGTATTTTTAATCTCTAAGAACGTCTGTGACTAGTTGATAAGTAAAAAAATTAAAGCCTACTTGATGTGCAACGTAGGGCCAAAGTTTTGTCATACAGATATTGTACTTCAGGTCGTTGATTTAGTGACTGCCGTAATGAAACTGAAGATCCCATCATAATGAGACACATTTTTATAAACTTAAATATTAGGTAAAGCTATTTGTAGTGTCAGGTTTTTTTACGTTTGTTGGCGTTCTGCAGGTTGTCGGTGAAAAAAATACAGTAAAATCAATGATCTATATTTTTGTCAGGATTT
>JAJFKD010000067.1 GCA_021773405.1 Porticoccus sp. | reverse complement strand
GAAGAGCAGGGAAATTAGTTTGTTATCAATGCGGGGCAGTAAACAGTTCTTAACGGTTATATTACTGTTAACACTTCAGGTTTTTAGTGCCTCTAGTGCCTTTTCGGGAACAGTAAATGGCTTAAGGATATGGCGAGCTCCAGATCATACTCGCCTAGTTTTTGACCTTAGTGAAGCGGTAGATCATAAGGTCTTTCCTTTAACCAACCCTGATCGATTAGTTATTGATATAGAAAACACCAAACTCAATGCTGAAACCTCAGCATTGGATTTCACTTCATCACCGATCACCTCTATTCGCAGTGGTGTCCACGAAAAGAAAAACCTTCGTATTGTTCTGGATTTAAAGCAGGCGGTGCGGCCTAGAAGTTTCCCCCTAGCCAGTAATGAGCAGTATGGTGATCGATTGGTTGTAGACCTTTATGACCAAAATACTGAGACCAGTAAAACCGTTGAAGACATTACAGCAGAAAATAATCGTCGAGATATCGTTATTGCCATTGATGCGGGGCATGGTGGTGAAGATCCGGGCGCCATTGGTCCAAAACGGATTCAAGAGAAAAAAGTAGTATTGGCCATTAGCCGAGAATTAAAAAAATTGTTTGATCGCACTCCGGGCTATAAAGCGGAGCTGGTACGGAACGGTGATTACTATATTCCTCTAAGGAAGCGAACGAGCATAGCCCATAAAAGGCGTGCTGATTTATTTATTTCTATCCACGCAGATGCATTTAATAAGGCTTCCGCTAATGGTGCTTCGGTGTTTGCGCTGTCCCGCCGTGGAGCGACGAGTGAAACTGCTCGCTATTTGGCTGGTCGTGAAAATCGTGCGGATTTAATTGGTGGTGCAGGCAGTGTGAGCCTGGATGATAAAGATAAAATGTTGGCAAGTGTGTTGTTGGATTTGTCCATGACGGCAACCCTGAGTAGCAGTTTAGAAGTAGGTGCTGAGGTGCTTAAGTCTATGGGCGGTGTTGCCCGACTGCATAAGAAGAAGGTAGAGCAAGCCGGTTTTGTGGTGTTGAAATCACCAGACATTCCTTCCATTTTGGTAGAAACGGGTTTTATCTCAAACCCTACAGAAGCAAAAAGATTAGCCAGTAGGCACTACCAACAAAAAATGGCCAGGGCTATTTTTCAGGGCGTAAGCCGCTATTTTTCAAACAACTTACCAGTAGGGACATTATTGGCAGCACAAAAAGCAGGTGGTAGTAATAATGCCCCTGGTACTTATGTGATTTCCCGTGGTGATACCCTGTCGGGTATTGCGGTACGCTATAACGTAAGTGTTAAATCTCTGTTGCGTCATAATGGTTTGAAAGACACGCGTATTCGTGTGGGACAGCGTTTAAAAATACCTACGTCATAATCTGGTTCTATTGATCGCAATAAAGATCTAGCTCTTTACTACTCACTCTAATTGACTAAAGAATAGCTCATGCAAAAAATTCATCTCCTTAGCCCTCGTTTGGCGAACCAAATTGCTGCCGGCGAAGTGGTAGAAAGGCCCGCTTCCGTGGTCAAGGAGTTGCTGGAAAATGCCATTGATAGCGGTGCAACCCGTATTGATATCGATGTGGAGAGTGGTGGGGTAAAACTTATCCGTGTTCGGGATAACGGTAGTGGCATCGCTGAGGAGGATTTACCTTTATCCCTTAGCAGGCATGCCACCAGTAAAATTGAGCAATTAGACGACCTTGAGGCTGTTGCCACATTGGGTTTTCGAGGTGAAGCGCTGGCTAGTATTTCTTCAGTTTCTCGTTTGGCGATTACATCGAATATCTCTGATGACATTAGCCAATCCCAAGCACAAAGCTATCAAGAACAAAAACATGGTTGGAAGGCTGAGGCAGAAGGCCGTGATATGGCCGTGAATATCCTTCCAGCTCCTCATCCGAGGGGGACGACGGTAGAAGTTCGGGATTTATTTTTTAATACGCCAGCTAGACGTAAATTTTTACGTACAGAAAATACAGAATATAAACGCATCGATGAAATACTGAGAAAGTTGGCACTGAGTCATTTTGATATTGATTTTACCCTGCGTAATAACGGCAAAGTGGTACACAACTTTCGCGCAGCCAGTACCCAGCTTGAACAAGAAAGGCGGGTTGCCAGTATTTGCGGTAAAGCCTTTATGGAAAGCGCTTTGTATGTGGATGTAGAGGCTGCCGGGTTGAGGTTGTGGGGGTGGGTTGGTTTACCCACTTTTTCCCGTAGCCAAGCTGATTTACAGCACTTTTTTGTCAATGGCCGAAGTATTCGCGACAAGTTGGTTACCCATGCTGTCCGCCAGGCCTATCAGGATGTGATGTATCACGGTCGTCATCCGGCTTTTGTACTTTACCTTGAATTAAATGCGGCGGATGTTGATGTGAATGTTCATCCGACTAAACATGAAGTGCGTTTTCGTGATAGCCGATCGGTACATAACTTCCTGTTCCGCAGTTTGCATCGCGCTGTAGCAGATATTCGCCCGGGGGCAGAGCTTTCTGGGCAGGGCTCTTCTGAACAAGGATCCTATGAACATGTCCCTTCTGAAGTAACAAAGAACTTAAATACCCCAGACGCTACGGGCAGAATGGAAGGAAGCGAGCTTGATTCTTCTAATCAGATCTCGTCCCATCAGACCTCATCCCATCAAATCTATCCACACCAAACTAGAATGGGCTTACATGCCAATCCTTCTGTTGCTGAAGGCATGGCTGTTTATCAATCGTTGCATGAATCTTCTCAAACACCTATTCATCAAACACCCCCGAATCAAGAAGGTGTAGTTACATCTACTTCTTGTTCGGATGAAGAAATTCCACCATTGGGTTTTGCCATTGCCCAACTCAAGGGCATTTATATCTTGTCAGAGAATGCTCTGGGGCTAGTGTTAGTGGATATGCACGCTGCCCATGAGCGTATTACCTATGAACAAATGAAGCAGGCTTTTGATGCAGATGGTATTCACTCCCAGCCATTGTTAGTACCCGTTACCATAGCGGTAAGCCAGTCAGAGGCGGATATAGGTGAAGAACACCAGGCATTATTTGAGACACTAGGTTTCTTTCTACAAAGAGCTGGCCCAGAAAGCCTTATGGTAAGGCAGGTACCAGCCATGTTGAGAGATTCAGATGTCGAACCACTGGTACGCGATGTGTTATCAGATCTAGTTACCCACGGTTCCAGTGACAGAATTCGTCAGCATCTCAATGAAATTATGGCAACCATGGCCTGCCATTGTTCTGTGCGGGCTAATCGTAAGTTGAGTATTCCCGAAATGAATGCATTATTGCGTGATATGGAAGCCACAGAGCGCAGTGGGCAGTGTAATCACGGCCGGCCGACCTGGACTCAAATGTCATTGGATGAGCTGGACAAGCTTTTCTTGCGCGGTCGTTAAATTTCATTAAGTGCACACAAATGGTATTTCCAGCTTTTAATTATTGTTGATCGTATTTTTCTCTTTGATATATAAGAGTTTTTTGTCTTTTTACATTTCTTTTAAACACATTTTTCCCTATAGGGCTAAGCTTATAGTTAAGCCTTTGCCGAATATTTACTCGGTTATTAGAGTCTAAGTTTTCAGCGTTATTGCAAACCAGCCTGCTTTATCGGCTTTAAAAGTGTCGACGCTGGGTGTTGATGGAGGGATACATGCCTTATGGGTGGTTGCCTATAGTTATCGTTTTTTCACTAGTGTTCTCAGTAAATAGTTTTTCCTTAGAACCTGTGGGCAAGGCTCCTGTTGTATCTAAACTATTACCCGAACTATCACCAGAACAGTCACCTGCGTTAGCTCCCCAGTCAGTATCTGAAGTTGCTTTAGTTGAAGGATTAAGCTCTTCTTCCATATCAAATTCATCTAATAATGATGTATCCGATGCTGCTTCTGAAATGTTACTGGAACAGCTCCAAATGGAGTTATCTGATGAGGGCATACAGACAGGGCAATTTGAGAGCCTAGAATCTGCGATCGATTTTTATCGTTTTCTTCATGAGTCGGGACAATGGAGTCCTATTTCAGATGGGCCTCTTTTAAAGTTAGGAGATGCACACCCTCAAGTAGTAGAACTAAGAAAATTACTCCAGCTTTATGGTGATTTTGATTTGGGGGCAGAAATCCTTGAGCCAGTAGAATTATTTGACCTCCAGCTGCATCATGCATTGCAGCATTTTCAACAGCGGCATGGTGCAAAAGCTGATGGTGTTCTTGGGCCTAAAACCCGTCGCTTGCTAAATGTGTCACCCCAGCAAAGAATCGATCAAATAGCGCTTAATATATATCGCCAAAGGCAGCTGGGGTTGGAAAATATTGAATGGACAAATACTGCATTAGATGAAGCTGAATTAGAAGTCACAACGCAGGAAAACAGCAGCCGTTATTTACAGGTAAATATCCCAGAATATCGACTCAGGTTGTATGACCAAGACAAAGTCTTACTTGAAATGAAAACCATTATCGGTCGCCGTTCACGTCAAACGCCTTCGTTTAGTGCAGAGATTAAATCACTGGTGGTGAACCCCTCCTGGAATGTACCTCGCAGCATTGCATACAGAGATATTTTGCCAAAATGGCAAAAGGATAAAACCTACCTTGCTCGACACAACCTTCGAGTGATTGCAGGTTGGGATATGCCTAGAGTGGTTGTACCTGATGAGCAAATAGATCTGGAAAGTATGTACCGGAGTCCAGCTTATCATCGCATTTGGGAACCCCCGAGTGATAAAAATACGTTAGGGCGCCTTAAATTCCAACTGAATGCGGGGAATAGTATTTATCTCCACGATACCAAAAACCCTCATCTATTTGAGTCAGAGGTTAGGGCATTTAGCTCTGGTTGTATCCGGCTTGAAAAGCCACGTATTTTGGCGGATATGTTGTTACAGCAATCTAACCAGTGGACACCTCAACAGCTTGAACCGTTATTTGAGAATACGGATACCCACAGAATACGCTTGGAAACCCCGATTCCTGTCCATATTACCTATTGGACAGCCTGGCTGGATGATAAGGGCATCTTAAATTTCGCCGATGACTTATACCATCGGGATCCAGTCGACTGGGCGCACTTTAAGAGCCAGGAACAACAGGATCAACAGCTTCAGCAAAAAGTAGCACTTAATTAAAAAGTAGCATTAAACTGATCAATTAATATACAAATAAGCGGGATTACGGCATAATCCCGCGCATCCGTACTTTTGTTAGTACTTTATGTTAAAAATTTGCTCAAAAGCTTTTAGTGCATTGCACTCATTTTATATGCCGACTTCTACACCAAATTGCCCCATTTCTTTTTTAAGCAAGCCGTCTCCAAGTACACCCGATTCACGTACGTCTTCTAGAAGAACATTTTTACGTATGATCGGTGGTTTAACCGCAGGTCTTGCTGTTTCTTCTGGTGCATTGGCTAAGTTGCCTTCTCCTAAAGCAGCGCAACGCAAAATGTCCTTTTATCATTTGCACACAGGTGAATCTCTTGAGGCCAGTACCTATGCCAATGGGGATTTTTCTGTTCAGAGTTTAAGAGAAGTAAACCATTTGCTGCGGGATCATCGAACTGACGAGGTCATCGATATAGACACCCAACTTCTGTCACTATTGGGTGATTTGCAGCAACTGTTAGGGACGTCAAAACCTTTTCATATCATCTCGGGCTACCGTTCTCCAAAGACCAATAATATGTTGAGTCAAAACAGCACAGGTGTCGCGAAGAAAAGTCTACATATGCAGGGGAAAGCTATAGATATTCGCATTCCAGGCGTTGATATCAAGCACTTACATAAGGGTGCGCTAGCCCTTAAAAGTGGAGGCGTAGGACTCTATTCTCGTAGCGATTTTGTCCATCTAGATGTAGGCAGGGTACGTTACTGGGGCAGTTAATACTGTGCGCCCCATGTACAGTTGAGCCTATAGAGCGTTGGCTTGGAACGTATCACAACTAGCCACATCGCCATTATTTAAACCCGTTTTAAACCACTTAATACGCTGAGCAGCACTGCCGTGGGTAAATGATTCCGGTGTGATGTAGCCTTGCGCTTGCCGTTGTAAGGTGTCATCACCAATAGCGGAAGCGGCTTGCAGTGCCTCTTCAACATCCCCTGTTTCCAGAAGATTTCGAGTGCGGTCAGCATGGTGGGCCCAAATTCCCGCGTAGCAGTCAGCTTGAAGTTCTAAACGGACTGAAAGAGCATTCGCCTCTTCTTTGGAGAGCTTGGCTTTCGCTGCATGTACTTTTTGGGATGTTCCTTGCAAAGCCTGAACATGATGGCCCACTTCGTGAGCAATCACGTAGGCTTGGGCAAAATCACCGGGGGCATTGTGGCGGTTTTTTAATTCATTATAGAAACCAAGATCAATAAACACCCTTTGATCTGTGGGGCAGTAAAAAGGCCCCATAGCCGATTGGGCCATGCCACAGGCAGATTTCACTACGTCCGTAAACAAGACCAGCCTGGGCTCTCTATACTGAGCGCCGTGCTGATTAAAAATGTTATTCCAGGTATCTTCTGTATCGGCTAGTACCACAGAGACAAAATCGGCTAGTTCGTTGGATTCTGCACTTTGAGGTTCAGCCTGGTTCTGATTTTGGTGCTGAGAGGAAGAACTAACTTGCCCAGAACCACTTTGTAGTAACGTGCTGAGAATGGCAGGGTCAATGCCGAAATAAGCGGCAGCAAGAAGGATGATGATAGTACTAATACCACCTCTTTTTCCCCCAAGGGAAAGCTTACTGCGGCGTCTGCCCCTTTGATCTTCAATATTGCGACTGCGTCTACCGGTTTTCCAGCGCATGATTAGCTCCAACACTCATAGAGTTCAGCCTCTTTGCACAAGAAGCTGAAGCGTAAAAGATTAACTATGAGAGGATAGGCGCTAACAGGGCGGCAGTAATGCTACTTCATGTAATAATTTTGTATATTTTGGTTTGAACTGAGTTATCTGAAAAAAGCTATCTTTTTAGATAGGCAGGCTACTCAGCCTTTGTTTTTCTTTTCTAGTGCTTCTTTTTTACTTTGTAGACCAATAACCGGGCGATCAATCGTGTTCCAGAATTCTCCGTTCCAGGCAGCATAGCCTTTCGAAGCTCTGATACTGTATTCGTGGAAAACGACAAATACGCTACCATCTTCCTCAAGTCTCATAACGCGTGCTTCCATACCGGGGTCTTCAGCGTAGTTCCTAAGAACAATCCAGTCACCTTTCTTTACTTCTGGCCGATCCATACTCACACTCACTTTCTATCTTTTATTTAGAATTTATAGGCCATATTCGCAGTCTTGTAACTGTAGAGTTGTTACCAAGCTTAAAAGTGCTACGGTTTTGCTCATAAATGGCGAGCCGCGCATTATACGGGTCTTTGAGAAAAGTATCATGCTCAAACCCTGTAGAGGTTTGAGTCTAGAGGGATGATTCAAGGTCGATAGATTCAGCTCAAGGGATATTAGAGCTAGGCATTACCCCATGATCAGGGTAAAAAAAAGACCACATAGGAGGGTGGTCTCAACGAGGGAGCTAGAATGTGTTTAAAAAGATGGAGTTAGCTCACTTAGCGTAACGCAAGTGCTGATAGCACAGGCAACGCCTGTTCCAACCCATGCATCAGGGCCTTGAGCAAACATACCCAAAGAGGCACCAAATAAGGTTCCACATACAATCGCTAGCAAGCAGGCAATGTTTCGGTTATTCATAATGGCGTTCCCCTGTTCTTATCTCTAAAGTTTGTTTCTAAAATTCAATTCGTGATGACAGTGAGTTCATTAAAGACCATAAATAGGAAGTAGGTGGGGTGACTTGTCGCAATTCCAGTGTTAACTACCTCCCAAACAGGGGTTGGGTGTTTTATTTTGTGAAGGGCATCAACTTTTTTGATGGATAACGGTGTTGTTAGAGAATAAATGTTGAGGTTTTCAGATTGAAATAACCCTACTTTCTTAGTTGAAGAGTTAAAAAGAGTTACAGAGAGTGGCAAGAGTTTTAAGCCAGAGTAATCACATTGTTAGTTAGGTTCTCTGATAGTTGGTTATACTTAATCACTCCAAAATTTCTATAAAGTTTACTCTAAGTAACAACCTATGAAATTAATTTACACCCACGAAAACAGTTTCCTCGTCAGCAATATAAAAAATATTGTGGAGAATAAAGGTTTGTCTGTTTTTCTAAAAAATGAGTTTGCTGCTGGTGGCTCGGGTGATTTGGCGCCTCTGGAAACCTGGGTGGAACTGTGGGTAGCGAATGACTCTGATTATGATCAGGCAATGTCCATTATTGATGATTTTCAGAAGTCCGATAGTAAACCTGATTGGCTGTGTAATTCCTGTGGTGAAGATAATTCTGGTTCCTTTGAGTTTTGCTGGAATTGCCAAAAT
>JAJFKD010000066.1 GCA_021773405.1 Porticoccus sp. | reverse complement strand
TTTCAGGAGCCGATTTAGTCGTTACTGACACCTGGGCCTCGATGGGTCAGGAAGAAGAAAAACAAATAAGAGAAAAAGCTTTTGCCGGCTTCCAAGTCAATGAAGAAATTATGTCCCTCGCAGCAGAAGATGCGCTATTTATGCATTGCCTACCGGCCTACCGCGGGTTAGAAATCAGTGAGGCTATTATGGAATCCAAATGGTCTGTGGTCTGGGATGAAGCTGAAAACCGTCTCCATGCTCAGAAAGCACTGGTAGAGTTTTTACTGAATGAAATGGCATCATAAAACTCAATGATAACGTTCTACTTTTTGTTTTCTACTTTCTATTTTTTAACGAGCTTGGAACGCTTACGGTTTGCCTTGAGGCGAGACTTTCCATAACTGTTACGCCAGATTTTTCCACGGCGGGTTTTCTTATCACCTTTACCCATATGACCACCCTTAATTATTGATAACACAGACTAGATAGTCATGTATTAATAAAACGTGTATCAATAAAAATAGAACAGTATTATGAAAGGTGCCATCAAATTGGTAAGTAACCTAATGACAAACAACAGCTACAAAAGCTTACTTGTTATAAAAACTTACTTATCACAAACCAGCTGAGCCTCTGCCACATCAAGTGTGCCCTCATAGATAGCTCTACCAGTAATCGCACCCAATATGCCCTGATCCGCAACTTTATTTAACGCTACGATATCATCCATATTAGTAATGCCACCTGATGCAATTACAGGAATAGAAGAAGCTTGTGCCATTGCGACAGTTGCTTCCACGTTAACCCCTTGCATCATGCCATCCCGATCAATGTCTGTGTAGACAATGGCACTCACACCATCAGACTCAAACCGTTTGGCCAAATCAGCCGCTTTCACTTCTGTCACTTCAGCCCAGCCATCCGTAGCGACCAAGCCTTTTTTAGCATCAATACCAACAATAATATGACCTGGAAATTGCTGACACATTTCGGTGACAAAATCAGGCTCTTTCACTGCTTTTGTACCAATGATGACGTATTCCACACCGGCTTTAAGGTAAGCTTCGATAGTTTCTCCACTACGAATACCGCCGCCAATCTGTATGGGTAGATCCGGATAGGCTTTGGCAATATCGGTGACAACTTCACCATTGACCGGTTCTCCAGCAAAGGCACCATTTAAATCCACTAGGTGCAAACGGCGTGCACCCGCATCGACCCAACGGGCAGCCATATCAACAGGCTTACCAGAAAACACAGTGGAGTCGTCCATACGACCCTGACGTAGACGGACACATTCACCGTCTTTCAAATCAATAGCGGGGATGATTAACACGAATTAATTCCTGTTCTAAAGTTTCTAAATATAAAGGGAAAAGCCTAGATTATTAACACCCTTGCCATGAGACAAAGTTACTCAATAATTGTAATCCAGCCGTATGACTTTTTTCCGGGTGAAATTGCACAGCAAACAAATTATCTCTAACCAAGGCTGCCGCGAATTTTACCGAATAATCACAGGTGCCCGCGACCAATTCCTTGTGGTTCTCATCAACAAAGTAACTGTGTACAAAATAGAAACGACTATCTTGCTCTATACCTTGCCACATAGGGTGATCAACGGTTTGATGAACACGGTTCCAACCCATATGAGGCACTTTTAACTTCTCGCCGCTGGCATCATGAACATCACGACCAAAGAATCGCACCCGACCAGGTAAAATATCCAGGCAATCAACACCATTATTTTCTTCGCTATGCTCAAGCAACGCCTGCATACCGACGCAGATACCCAACACAGGTTTCTCTTCAATGGCTTTCGCGACTAACTTGTCAAAACCCAAACGGCGAATTTCAGCCATGCAATCACGGATCGCGCCTACACCGGGGAAGACTACTCGATCTGCCTCTGCGACTTCTGCAGCATCAGCGGTAACAATAACTTCCGCCTTAGGAGCAACATGCTCTAAAGCTTTGGAAACAGAATGAAGGTTGCCCATGCCATAATCCAGCACGGCAATACGTGTACGAAAATCTGTCATAAAAAAATCAGTTTATTCAGGTAAAAGATATTCAAGCCATCGCTGTTATTAAAATATTAATAGCAGCTACAGCGTCCCCTTAGTTGAAGGCATCACACCCGCCATTCTAGGATCCAACTCAATAGCCATACGTACAGCACGGCCAAAGGCTTTGAAAATTGTTTCAATCTGGTGGTGAGTGTTATCCCCACGCAAATTATCAATGTGTAATGAAACACCCGCGTGGTTAACAAACCCCTGGAAAAACTCATAGGCAAGGTCCACATCGAAATCACCCACTCTAGCGCGAGTAAAATCAACAAACATCTCTAAACCCGGGCGGCCAGAAAAGTCCACGACAACGCGAGATAGAGCTTCGTCTAAAGGAACATAGGCATGGCCATAACGACGAAGACCTTTTTTATCACCCAGTGCCTGCTGAAAAGCTTGCCCAAGGGTAATACCGATATCTTCAACGGTGTGGTGATCATCAATTTCTGTATCGCCATTGGCTTGCACAGAAAGATCAATCAGGCCATGGCGAGCAATTTGATCCATCATGTGATCAAGAAAGGGAACACCCGTCTCAAAGTTAGACTGTCCGGTACCATCGAGGTTTACCTCAACAGTAATCTGAGTCTCCAAGGTGTCACGACTTACTTTTGCCTTACGCTCCGCCATGCGGCTCTCCACTTTCTACTTATTTACTTAGTTTGTTTTCTATCTATGGCCAACTCTCATTTCTGTAGCCAGCCATCTGCAATACAAGTGCGCGTATTATAGAGTGCCCATCGCCCCCCTTCCATAACAACTACAAAGTGATTAGACTTATGGGCCATTTTTTGGGCAACTCTGGCACATTATTCGTCAACGTTGTTCATAAACATTAACGCTAGCACCTAAATTACAGAACTAATGATGGATTCTCGTAGCGAACATATCAGCAGATTCAACATGCAGCACCTGCTGCTTGTCTGCTTGCTATCGCTCTCTACATTGTGGATAAGCAGTGCTACGGCGGCCCACATTCATCTTGATGATCACGAGCACCAAAGTGAGTTCTGCCTAAGCTCGCATTCAAGTGCAACCACATTAGAAACCAATGTATCAAAACTGGCCTTTACAGCAACAACGTCTGAAGTTGCTGTGGGTCTTGTTGAAAAACCTCAATTAAGACCTGTTGCACCCTGCAACAGTCGCGCACCCCCTTTCCACCTATAGCACCCAAAACAACACCCAATTTCTTAATTAAAACTTTTAATTAAGAAAAACTTTGGCTTTGTAGGCGCAGTTGTTATCTGTGGCCTCCAAAAGCTATTGATAAACTTTGTGCTATAGGCGACAAACAATGAAAGATATTTATAAGGCAATGCTGGCCGTATCCAGCTTGCCGTGCATTATGATGAGTGAACATGTATATGCAGAAGGGACTCCAGCACCAAACCAACAACACGGTAAATCCATTATGGATGAAATCGTTATCTCTGCTTCGCCACTGGAAGAAAAGTCTGCAGGAATCAACCAAGCCACTAATGTGCTTGCTGGAGAAGTGCTACACAAAGAAGCCGCTGCCACCATTGGTGAAACACTTAAAAACCAACCGGGTGTGACTAATTCCAGTTTTGGGCCCGGTGTGGGACAACCCGTTATCCGCGGACAAGCAGGTAATCGCGTTAGGGTTCTACAGGGTGGCATGAGTGCCATGGATGCCTCTGCATCCAGTGGCGATCATTCCGTCACCGTGGAAGCGCTAGTAGCAGAGCGCATCGAAGTCCTTCGTGGACCAGCAACCTTACGCTATGGCAACGGCGCCATTGGTGGTGTGGTCAATGTTATCGACAATCGCATTCCCGATGAACTACCTGACGAATTCAAATCAGCAGTGGAATATCGCCACAACAGTGCCAATGATCAAGACAGTACAGTTTTTGTAATGGATGGTGCTATTAAGGACACAGGTCTGGGCAACTGGGCCTGGCACTTGGATGGCGTCTATCGAGACAGCAACGATTTGGAAATTGATGGACTGGCTCAACTTCCTGAAGATGACGAAGAAGACCACGAGACCACCCAGGGTTTTATTGACAATTCAGACACTCAGGCACACAACGTGACCGGTGGTCTATCCTGGATTGGCGACAAAGGATTTATCGGTCTTTCTGTCAGTGAATACGAAAACAAATATGGTGTTCCTGGTGGTGGTCATCACCACGAAGATGATCATGATGATGACGAGGAAGAAGAGACTGTCCGTATCGATATGGAACAAACCCGTGTTGATCTAAAAGCGGAATGGCAAGACATTATGCCCGGCATTGAACTGGGGCGTTTTGGTTTCAGCTATAACGACTATGAGCACACCGAACTCGAAGGTGGTGAAACAGGCACTCGTTTTACCAACGAAGCCTTTGAAGGCCGTGTGGAACTGCTCCACCAGGAATTTGCTGGCTGGACTGGAGCCTTTGGGATACAAATGGAAGACCGACAATTTGCCGCCATTGGTGAAGAGGCGTTTATTCCCAAGTCCGACATTCAAAATACTGGTATTTTCTGGGTAGGCGAAACCTCTCACGGTGATTGGACCTATGAAGTGGGGCTTCGTTTGGACCGCCAGACCATTGACCCTGATAACGATTCAGAAATAGACCATAACACTCAAAGCTTTTCATTCGGCTCTCTGTGGCAGATGACTGACGACCAACGTCTCAGCTTTACTTTCACCCGTGCCCAACGTGCACCTTCAATTGAAGAACTGCTTTCAAACGGCCCCCACCACGCCACGAACAGTTTTGATCTCGGCGATGACAATTTGGATGAAGAAACCAGCCACAATTTTGAATTTGGCTATCGATATGAAGGCCCAGTTAACCTTAACCTTAATCTGTTTTACAACAGTATCGATGACTTCATCTTCAAGAGAAACACTGGTGAGGAGGACCACGAAGAAGAGTTACCAATCTTCCAATATGAGCAGGAAGACGCCACCTTCCGAGGTGCCGAGGCAAGTGTCGAAATTCCAGTAGCTACCAATTGGAACGTCGAACTATTTGGTGACTATGTTCGTGCCAAGCTAGACAACAGTGGGGACGTTCCCCGCATTCCTCCGCTACGCTACGGAATCGCATTGGATTATTCCCCAAACAGCCAATGGAATGCAGGCCTGAGACTCACAGAAGTGGCAAAACAAAGCCATGCCGGAGACTTTGAAGAAGATACTGATGAATACACCCGTCTCGATGGTCACCTCCATTACCATATGGATGTAGCAGGCAGCGACTGGTTGGTGTTCGTTAAGGGTAACAACCTGTTGGATGAAGATATCCGTAATTCAACGTCCTTCCTGCGTGAATCAGCACCAGAATCAGGGCAAAGCCTGGAAGTAGGCCTTCGAATCGGCTTTCACTAATTCAACTGGAAAACTGTTAGAACACTTTTTCAGGCTAAGCCATCAACAATCACTGCCATTGGGGGTAAAATAACCATCCCCAATGGCAGTTTTTTTATGGCTTGAACTCTGTTCTTTTATCCATTATCTGCACAGGTTAATGCCAATAAAACACGGAATGTATAAGGAGTGTTCATAATGAAATGGTTAAAAGGCATTTTTACGCTGATTATTGTTTTACTTCTAGTCATCGTAGCAGCCGCTACTTTTCTCCTGATAGGCATTGATCCAAACAGTTACAAGCCAGAGTTAGAAAAGCTCGCCAAAGAAAATAATATAGAACTCTCTATAGATGGAGACTTAGGGTGGTCCTTTTTCCCCAACCTAGCTGTTGAAGCTGGCTCAACAATGCTCTCCGGTAAAGAAGCTGGTATTCCGGATATCCAATTTGCCCGGGCTGATTTTATATTGGACTGGAAAGCCTTACTGTCCCGTACTGTCCGCCTAAGAGCCATCAACATTGATGGTGCTGACATCAAAATAGAAACAGCGGCAGAAGCGGCAACGGTTGTTTCATTACCCGCAACTCTCCCTGCGGCAGAATCATCTACGCGCGCTCAAACTCAACCCCAAATCCAGTCACAAACACAGGCCCAAGAAAGCAGTACAGTTGAACTGCCATTTGAACTAGCCATTGACGAATTTAACCTTACCAATGGCCGTATCACGATTGTTACAGAAGGTGGGACAGACCAAGTTTTAGAGCAATTAAATTTCACCAGCAATGGGCTGAACCTGGACGGGCAACCATTCACTATTGATCTCAATCTTTCGACCAAACTACCTGAACAACCATCGCCCATATCCATTGAATTTCAGTCAAAACCAACCTTTCAACTAGACACACAAATTGCCGAGCTAGCGGACTCAACACTCAAAATAACGGGCTTAGAGCAACTCCCCATCACATTAAGCTTTAATAGCCTGTACCAAGGAAAAGAGAGCGCCCTAAGCCTAGCCAATTTAACGGGCAAAGTAGGCCCGGCAGATGTTGCAGGTGAAATTAATGCCATTGGGCTAGATACCTCACCTTCTGCGACGGGCAAACTCTCTATTCAAAACTTATTGCTAAACGAACTACCCTTAGAAGAATCCACCAAACAGAGCCTGCCCAAAGATTTCAATAAAGTCAGTATTGAAACTGAATTTTCGGCTTCAGAAACGCTAATCAAACTTGATCAACTCGCCTTGGCTCTTGGTAAATTTAATATTGAAGGAAATGCATTTCTTAAGCTTGAAGGCCAGCGTGAACTTGAGCTCACACTGAAAGGCAACGATCTGAAATTACCCACCTCAAACACAGAAAATAATGAAGCTGCTAATGGTAAAGAGGCCCTACTCACCCCTATTTTGGCACCACTGTTACTCCTTGATGGCGGTAAAGGCCACATTGAGTTAACCCTAGATAGCGTGACCAGCGATAACATTAAAATTGATCAATTCCACCTTAATCTATTTGCCAATGGCAGTGTGTTACAAATAACAGACCTCTCAGGCGGTATCTTTGATGGAAAATTTCAGGCGACCACTAAAGTTGACCTACGGGACCTTCATCATAAAAACAAAGTACCCAAGGTCAAATTCTCCAAACAGTTAACAGATATTGATATATACAAAGCCCTTACCACCCTGGCCGAACAATCCGATGTCCACGGCAAACTGACCATGGACTTTAGTGGCACAACCCTCGGTGACACACAAGAAGCCCTAATGGCCAATGTAAAGGGCAACGGCAAACTAAGTGCCAACAACCTCCAGATAGACAACATTAATGTTGAACGCAGTTACTGTGAAATGGCTGCATTAATCGAAAAAGTAGCCGTAAAGTCAACCTGGCCAAATAGCACTCAACTTAAAGATATGCAGAGTGACATTATCTGGAAAAATCAAATGGTCACTTTCCCTAACCTCACCACGGGCATGGGTAATCTCGCTATTTCTGGTAATGGCACGGTCGATCTGAATCAGGAAATATACAATATGCTCATCACAGCTAACTTACAGGGTGATAGCACCTCGGACACCGGCTGCCATGTCAAGAGTAAGAGTATTCGCAACCGCGATATTCCCCTTCGCTGTACCGGCTCCTTTGCCGAAAATGGTGAAGGCAGCTGCTTACCGGATAAACAATTTATTAATCAGCTGTTACAGGACAAAATCAAAGAAAAGCTCTTTGATAAATTCCTCGAGCCAAAAGAAGATAGCGCATCCAACTCTGACGAATCGAATACGGAAGAAGCTGATACCAACGAACCAAAAGATATTAAAGAGCAGGTGATTGATTCCCTGCTTAAAGGCATTTTTCAATAGAAAGTACTATCAAAAAGGGATGGTCAATAGTGCCTAAAACAGAGAAAAAGTCGTTCTCACAACGGCTATTAGCCTGGTTTTACCAGCATGGTCGTAAAGACCTTCCCTGGCAACAGGACATCTCACCCTATCGAGTCTGGGTCTCTGAAATTATGCTTCAGCAAACCCAGGTAAATACAGTTATTCCCTATTACCAACGTTTTATGGGTAGCTTCCCTACAATCGAAGCATTAGCAAATGCGACACAAGATCAGGTTCTCCACCATTGGACAGGCCTTGGCTACTATGCCAGAGCACGCAATCTCCATAAAACAGCACAAATGGTTGTTAATGACTTCGGCGGCCACTTTCCAGATAACGTAGACACCTTAGAAACCTTACCCGGCATCGGTCGCTCAACGGCTGGGGCCATTTGTGCCATTGCCTATCATCAGCCAGCCACTATTCTTGACGGCAACGTTAAACGAGTACTAGCTCGACATCAGGCCATTGATGGTTGGCCAGGGCAATCTACTACCAGTAAACAATTGTGGGCTCTGGCAGAGCAATATACGCCACAAAAACGCCCTGCCGACTATACTCAGGCCATTATGGATTTAGGTGCAACACTCTGTACACGCACCAAACCACAATGCTCTATTTGCCCACTATCAATAGATTGCAAAGGCTTTGCGGATGGAAACCCCACCAACTACCCCGGCAAAAAACCCAAAAAGTCACAGCCCATACGAAAGTGCCTGTTTTTAATCATCCGTAACCCAGAAGGTGACGTGCTATTAGAACAACGCCCTGCCAACGGTTTATGGGGTAGCTTATGGGTCTTTCCACAGTGTAAGAAAGAGTCAGATATACCCAACATCTGCTCTCAATTCAGCTGCAAAGCAACAGAATGGCAATTACTGTCAGAACAAAGGCACACCTTCAGCCACTTTCATTTAGATTACCAACCAGTGCTTATTGATACGCCAAGTCCATCATCTATCATGGATAGCACCAGCGTTGTCTGGTATAACCCTAACTCGCCACTGGAAGTCGGCACCGCACAACCCGTAAAACAACTTCTAGAACAACTAATGATATAAGGTAAAGGTATTCATCAATGGCACGTATGGTTGATTGCAAAAAACTGGGTAAAGAATTAGAAGGCTTAGACAACCCACCCTTCCCTGGCCCCAAAGGACAAGAAATCTTCGAAACAATATCGAAACAAGCCTGGGCTGAGTGGCTTGAGCACCAAACCAGACTCATTAATGAAAAACACCTCAATATGATGGATATGACAGCAAGAACCTATCTCAATGAGCAAAGAGATAAGTTCCTAAATGGTGAAAAAATCGACGAAGCCGAAGGTTATGTGCCGCCATCAGAATAATTTCCAACAACGCCCTTGACGATACAAAGACGAGAAGGTTTAATACGCGCCTCTTGTAGCACAGCAGTGACTCAACAGTCCTGACACTATTGCTAAACAAGCAATGCCCGGATAGCTCAGTCGGTAGAGCAGAGGATTGAAAATCCTCGTGTCGGTGGTTCGATTCCGCCTCCGGGCACCACACAAAAAAAGCCCCACCTTTAAGTGGGGCTTTTTTGTATGTGTGTATTTTATATCTGTATCAATCTGGCAAGACACAGACCTCTGATAACGAACTTAAAGCATCAAAACCAGCTCAGGGAAACTTTCCAAAGCCATATAAAAAAATCCACACAAAATAACAACGCTAGCACTGGAGAAACACACTGTGCTGAATCCGAGTAACTAGCTTTTGTTATGTTAGAAGCTAAAGAGCAACTACTTTATTTGCACAAGGGCCTTTTTGACCTTCGCCTACCTCAAACTCTACTGCTTGACCATCTTTCAGTGAAGCAAACCCACCTCCACTTTGAATTTCAGAATGGTGTACAAAAAGATCTTTGCCACCATCTTCAGGTGTAATGAAACCAAAACCTTTACTATCGTTGAACCACTTTACCGTACCTTTACTCATTTTTATTTACTCATGATTGTGGGTGAAATATATAAGTATACCCGAATTCTCCTATTCGAATATAAAACTGAAATTCTGGAGAAATATTCTAGCTCTTTAGATAAGAAATCATTGTATCAACATCACTACACTCAAGCGGGTCATCTGGGCAATTATCCATCATCCCAGCCTCAGAAAATATTTTCTTTATCTCGCCATTAACCACATAGGCAGAATAACGCCATGACATATCACCAGATCCAAAACTTTCATTTTCAATCAACATTCCCATCGAGCGAGTAAATGATGAATGTGTATCTGGCAACATTTTTACTTTAATAATACCTAAGTTTTTTGCCGACTGAAGCAAGGCAAAGGAAGCCTTAATACACAAGCAGTACACTTCATCAACGCCTAGCGATATCAGTTCATCATACTTAGCTTCATAATCAGGCAAATGAGTAGTAGCGCTCGTAGAAGGAAACAGAGTTGGCAGTGCAAATATAACGATGTTTTTATCTGAGAATATGTCTGTGGTTGAAACATCCTTCCAGCGAAATGGATTTTTTCCTCCAACGCTTTCTCCACGAGCACGAATTTTAAATACAACATCTGGTACATTACTGCCCATAATTTTTCCTTCTCTTAAAATAAAGTACAAAGTTTTAAAAGGGCCTAACGCCCTACTCGGGATGAAGTTTCTGGGCCCCAGACCAGCCTAACTAACTCCCAAGTCATTCCAAAGTTTTTTATTACTGCATATAGCCATGCTGTAACTTAGGAGTAAACAATACTTAAAAAGAAATTGTAGTTCTACTGTGTATTACGTAATTATTATAAATTCTACTTAGTTAGTGGAATAGTCTTAATACCTATTACTTAAAATGTTCTGTATTCATAAGTAGGTTAATGTAAAACATTTGATTACATGGCTAGCAAATCAAATAGATTTGAAAAGTCATTCATGAAACAAATGTTACTGAACCTGTAAGGTCTCATAGTTTCCACACAGCTTCTCACTCACTCCAAAAACTCCCACTCTTGCATAATATGACCAGCGGTCATATTATGACCAAAGGTCAAAAAAGAGTTTACAAATGGTAAATACTGCAAGAAAACTACGTGAGTTTGAACGCCGTGAAGAAGATATTTTTGATGCAGCCCTATCCCTTTTCTCTCATCCTAATTGGGAATCAGTCACTATTGAGCAAATCGCAAAGTTAGCTGAAGTTGGCAAAGGTACTGTATACAAACATATTTCCAGTAAAGATGAGCTGCTTTTCAAATTGACTATCCAGTTTTACCGCGGGCTGTTACAACGATTTCAACTTGAAGGTATGGATAGTAACGATGTACTTGAGAGCTTTAGAAATATCTTCAAAATAGCCTTTCAGTACCATCTTGATCACGCTGAATACCGCTATATTGTTGAATATACTAACCGTATCGACTTTAAAGAACGTGCAAATGAAAGCTGGCATGATGCATTTTGGGAACTGGATAATGCTTTCAGTCAATGGGGTGACCCCATGCTTATTGAAGCAATGGAAAAAGGTCTAATTTCCAAACGCCCCCTTGACCACATCAGCATAGGTATGCATGCCTGTTTTGATGGCACTGTTAACATGCTATGGGCGGGTAAAGATTGGTGTTCCCATGGCAATAAAGAAGAAATTATTGAAGCCGCCACTGAATTTATGATGAACGGGCTTATCGGCAACAAGTAAGTTTATGACTCTGGGTCATAAACTTTTATGGAACAACTAGCATTGAGATGATTATGAAAAAATCGACCTATCTATCACTGGGACTATTATTTTTAGTCGCTATCTGGATGCTGAGCGGTATATTGTTCAAACCTTCAAAATCAGAAATGGCTGCAACAAATAGCACAAGCCAAGACATCCCCCATTCATCCAAAAAAATGACAGTTGGTGTGGAAGACATAACGTCAGAAAGCATTGTGCGAGAAATTATGGTTCAAGGCGAACTGGAACCATTAAGAAGGGTTGAAATCAGAGCACAAACCACCTCACGTGTTATAGAACTGCCTGTTGAAAAAGGTGCTACTGTTGCTGAAGGAGCGCTACTGGTGAAATTAGCCGGAGAAGATCGTGCTGCCCAACTGAAAAGTGCTCAGGCGGAAGTAGAAAGCCAGCAACTGGAGGTTGCAGGTGCAAAGAAATTGCTCAAGCGTGGACTGCAATCAAAAAATCAATTAAAAGCCCGCGAGTCTTCACTCGCTGTAGCTGAAGCCGCATTGGAAAGAGCTAAACTGGAACTTGAATACATCGCAATCAAAACACCCTTCCAGGGGGTATTAGAAGAACGTTACGTGGAGTTAGGCAGTCATCTTGAAAAAGGTGATCAGGTCGCTCTAGTTGTCGATAAATCTATCGTCAAAGCTGTCGGTTATATTTCCCAACAGAGTGCAGGGAAAGTCCGTTTAGGTCAGAAAGTTAATATTCGACTCCTCGATGGCCAGGAAGCCACTGGCACCCTCACCTACTTATCCAGTGTTGGTGATGCACAAACCCATAGCTTTCGGGTTGAAGCAGAAGTCGCTAATACTGATGGTATGTTGAATGCTGGGGTCAGTGTGGAACTCAGTATTGCCACCGGTCAGGAATCTGCCCATTTTGTATCCCCGGCTGTTCTGTCCCTTGATACCCATGGCGAAATAGGTATTAAAAGTGTTAACGGTGACAGTATTGTTAGCTTCTACCCTATTGAACTATTACAAACAGAAGCTGATGGTATTTGGGTTTCAGGGCTGCCTGACAAAGTACGAATCATTACCCAGGGGCAAGGCTTTGTTAATGAGGGTGAGCCTGTCAAAGAGATGCCAGCTTCTTAATGGCAGCATTATTTATAGAACCTAGAACAGACTATAAGCCACTAATTTTTAAATAAAAATATTTTATGAATGCCATTATTGAGTTAGCCTTTTCCCGTAGCCGCACAGTCATACTCAGCCTGCTGTTTATCCTGGTGTCTGGCACACTGGCTTATCAAAGCATCCCCAAGGAAGCCGAACCAGATATTACCGTACCTTTTATTTATGTCTCTATGACCCATGAGGGCATATCTCCCGAAGATGCAGAACGCCTTCTGGTTAAACCCATGGAAAAAGAGCTTCAGTCCATTGAGGGACTGAAAGAAATGAAAAGTACCGCCAGTGAAGGACATGCTTCTGTCCAACTTGAATTCAGTGCCGGATTTGATAGCAATCAAGCCCAAGCCGATGTTCGAGAAAAAGTTGATATTGCCAAAATAGAATTACCCGACGACACCGATGACCCTGAAGTAATAGAAATCAATGTCGCTTTATTTCCGGTACTCACCATTTCCCTTTCAGGACCAGTGCCCGAGCGCAGCTTGGTCGCCATTGCTCGCAGATTACAGGACAGAATTGAGGCCCTTCCCGGTGTTTTGGAAGCTGACATTGGCGGTGACCGAGAAGCTCTGCTTGAAGTGATTGTTGATCCAGCTGTGATGGAAACTTATCAAGTTGAATACGAAGAGCTTTTCTCCTTTGTCAGTAATAACAATCTTCTTGTCGCTGCAGGGGCAATGGACACAGGTG
>JAJFKD010000065.1 GCA_021773405.1 Porticoccus sp. | reverse complement strand
TTTAACTCACAAAGTCAAGAACTTTATTTAGTTAGGTTGCGTTATTTGCCATACCGTTTCTTTTTCTTCTTCTTAGCCATTACATCACCATCCAATGTTTGCGTGTCATTCTTCTTTGTGGTTTTTTCTTAAACTCGTACTTGTTGCCCTTTGTTTCTGTGGGAGATCGTTTGATGTGTACAAGCCCATTTCTCGAAGCCTCTGCCCAGTGGTCTTCGTCGCACTCCTGCACGTCATCGGGGTTCTTTTCGTCGTGGATAAGATATGGCAATGTTTGGATTAACATTTTACAATCTTTCGTTATTCGCCACCACGGTTCCGCAAGTGCCTCCCGCATCAGATTCCAGCCCATCACTCTCGTATTCGGACCGGATACCGCTTTATCAAATCTCAGATGCTTTGGTTTTTTAAGTTTATCCAGTTCTTCTGTCAGGTGCCTCTTGAAAGTATCAATCATTGTCTCGAAATCCGCATCTTCTTTACTGAATCGCCTGTGCATATCGTGCGGATAGATAATCATGTCAATTTTTGGTTCATTTGCAACACGCAGTGCAATTTGTGCAGCATGGTATCTCAATGATTGACCCTTGGCCCAATATTCATCATAGGTGTAAAGTTCTCCGGTGTATGGGTCGACTGTATGAAACATACCAACAAACGGAGCACTTGAGCCAAAGTCCAAACTAACATAGCGCGGCCAGTTCAAGGGTATCTTAAAGGAGTCGACTACATGAACTTTAGGGTTCCACTCTCCAAAAAACTGACCGACAAAGACATCCCAACTGCCATCAAGATGGGCTTTCCTGACTTCTTGAGGTAGTTTCTTTAGCCTGAGAACATAGGCTTTGTCGTTTTCGATAATGTACTTATTGTCAAAGACTTTTGCCGGAACGAACTGATAGGTTAGTCCTTCTTCGTCAGTGTAAACTTTTCCCGGAGCTTCCGGTTGCCAGGTTACATCAAATTCTTCGTTATAGACTTTACCCCCTATGGGTACAGGCTTGCAGCGATCGACATACATTTTCTTAACCCACAAATGCCCAACACCTCCAGGGTTGCCCGTGCCTATCATTTGTGCTTTAATATCAGGGATTGTGCTCCTGCAGCAAGTAGCCATGAATTCATAGATTTTCTTTGTGAACTCGGTTAGCTCATCAAAGAGAATCTTCTGGTATTCGTGTCCTTGATAGTTGAATCTGTCGGCCTCATATTGGCAATGTCCATAGCGTATAATGGCACCACTCTCATGTTTGAACGAATTCTCGCTCGGTCGCCAACCCATGTTGGTAAGCACCATACGTGCGCGCTCAACGCTCTGAATCAACCTTGGGTGCGTGCGCCTCATATAGAGACATCGATAACCCGGAATGTGTCCGTATTTAGCAGCAAGGGCTATCAGGCACTCCGTTTTACCGCCACCACGAGCACCGCCATAGAAAAGATTGTCGGTTTGCCCTTCATACTCCATAAACCATGTCTGTGGTCCCTCAAGCGGAGCAAACAGCAGCGGCACGAGAAGACCCTCATGCTCAACAAATCTCTTGCCATCTTTTTCTACGATGTTGTTCAACTAACAACCTCAATCACATTTTTATCTCTTACGGCATTGTAGTCCTTCTGCGCTCTTTTCCACGCTACACCTATGACCTCACCAAGCGTAGCACACTCTTTGCATTCTCCTGCATCAATGGCGTTGATAACAGAAACCACGCCAAGCTCAAACAGTTCTGGTATCTCGGATGTTTCTTTTTTTGGCAGATTTCTTATATCCACGTTTTTTTAATTCCTCCAAGATAGATCTTGTCAAGAACTCAACATAATAATTAAACGGTTCGTCGTTCATGCTTGCATCGATAACCTTAAACACGTGCTGCGCGCAATGCACACACTCATGAGCTATGGAAGCAACATCATCGACATTACTGTGCTTCACCTTATTATAGAAAACAGCATAGATCGTTTGAGCGCCCTCAACCAGAAACACAGTAGCATTGGCAGAATAAGACTTTTCTAAGTTCGGTAGTTTTGGATAGTACTTTCTGACATGCTTATTGACAACATCCATTGTTTCGCCAACAAAAACATGGACAACGCTACTAAAAATTGGCTCTTTTATTGTAAAATTCATTTCACCTCAATAAGCTTTTGACCAAACATCCTCTTTGAAACATACCACCTGTAGGCTGGCGTATCAACCTGTCCTATGCTTCTATTGATGTCAGAATCTCCGCATAAGTTCCCTTTGGGATACATACACTTGCCAAGTGAAATGTCATCCAGTAATTGAGAATTCACACTTTTTAATATCTCATCAATGCTGCTCTCCTTGATGCTCCCAAGAATCCTTTCTTTTCTCAGGTCGAAATTACACGGATAGACATCTCCATAGGGGTCAACATGGAGAAACGTCTGTGCAGCATGACATGGCATAATTCTCCGATTCAGTACCGAATCATAGAGATAGGCGGCTTTGATGTTGGGCTTGTACCTGATAAAATCTCTTCTAACGTTTCCTCGTGGCTTGATTTTGTCAGCATCAACAAACCTCTCCAGAACAGGGATCAACTCCGGATTATTCTTGAACACCAGGTCTTTATTAGAAACCTTGAATCGCTCATTCATAACCGTCCAGCACACGTGTATGCTTAACCCCATGCTTTGCGCCAGTCTCTTGCAGTAATCGAAGTGGTCGATATTGTTCTCAAGAAACGTGAAACTAAACCCCACATTGCGAGAGAACTCTTTCAAGGCTTTTGCGGTTTCAAGCACATTTTCAAAACACGCAACGCCCCGGCTTTTGTCGTGGACTTCCTTTCTGCCGTTCAGACTTACGCCAATGTTTTTCCAGACCATCTTGCCCTTCGACTGCCGCTTAATTTCAGAAAAGAACTGATGCGCTCTGTCCGGGTTCCACCCGTTTATTGTTATTCCAAACTGCGCCTTGGGAAGATTCCGGTGATATGCCATTATCAGTTCAACAAAATCACTTCGAAGGGTAGGTTCGCCACCGGAGATAATAACTTCCGAAACATCTTTCAGCAGGGGACTTTGACACATTCCTTCAATGTGCCGGGGCGTTGCTTCGTCGGCCACCCTGTTGTTTTTCCCTTTCTCTATTTTCCAGATATCGCAGGACGTACACTTATAATTGCATCTCCACGTGATCGTATGGCGGATACATTTAATCCTGTCAAGCGGTTCGTCCTTGATCCGCCCAACAGGAATGTATCTTCTCATGAAATTCTTGATTCTTTCAGGACGCATGAATTTTCGCAATCTCCCTTCTCAGCATAAATCGTCTTATTCTTTTGAACTTTAGTTTTTTCGTGTACCCAAACTCCTTACGATAATAAATCAATGGCTCGGGAATATAGGCAAACCTGTTTGTGTGTTTTGATATCTCGTTAAGCCATAACCAGTCTTGCCCATAGTCACTAATTCTCCATTTGACTTTTTGGGCTATCGCCGTTCTAACGATTACAGAACTGGCGACAATGTAAGACTCTTTTTGATACCTGTATCTATCCCATCCACCTGGCCTGTACACTTCACCACACTTAACATAGGCACCGTGATAAATAACATCGTGGTCATCAAAATATTTGGAACATACCTCAAACCTGTTTTCAGTGCTGATGTCATCGGCATCATGAGCAGTCAACCACTCTTCCTGAACTTCCGGCACAAACTTGTTGAGCCTAAAGCCCTTGCCGATTCTGGGGTAATCGCTTGCTATCGTTATCTTGCAATCCTGTTTCTGCAAAGCGGCTGTCGCTTCCGGCAGAAAATTCTCATGACGATAACAGGGTATGAGAACTCTGATCACTTCAACCTCAACTCATAAAGATGTTGTCTTGCAAGATACAACAAAGATTTGGGAAGCCTGAGAATCGGGCGTATACCATTAACTGACGGGGGAATTATATAGCTTTCATGTCTGACGATTTCGTATCCGGCACCTTCAAACAACTCCTTAGCCCTGATATCGTCATACTCGTTGAAATGAGTTGGACTCCAGTATTTTGAATTTCTGTGGGTTGGGAAAGAAACGTAAACCATGCTCTCCTTGTATAAATACTTCTGTAACAGTTGTAAAAAATAATCAGGATTCTTAAGATGTTCTATGACTTCAAAGCAAAACACGCAAGACCCCTCGCTATCAATCCACGTTGGCGTTGCCTGCCAATGTACATTTAAGTCTCCAAATGTATAGTGCGGTGGTGTATAGCCAAGCGCACTTGCAACCTTGTCACCAAAATCATTGCTTGGTCCAATGTCAAGTATGGGCCACATGTGCTTGTCGCCTATAAACCTTACCGTCCTCTCAAACCTTAACCTCATCCCCGGATAATCAAGGCTTTGCGCTTCTCTTTTAAGGTTCAAGTTTCTCCTCAATTCTTTTGATTGCTTTCTGAAGTTCTTTCCATTGTGGGTCTGCGTCTCTAAGAGCAGAAATCTCTTTCGGCCTAAGACGTACAAAATAATATACCAAATAAATTACACCAAGAACAACAACTCCAAAATGCCACCACCTGAGATTGTCCGCATCTTGCGCCAGCCCTATCAGCAGAAATGCATTATAGATGCTAATGCACCACTGCACTTGCTGAACGGCTAGCTTTATGTTTCCTTCGATTTTCATCTATCTTCTTGAGTTCTTTTTCTATTTCATCCACATCAGCCTTCACATGAATAACCCCCGGAACAGGATACGTATGAATGACCGGACAGCCAAAATGAAGAGCTTCCTGTACCATGCAGCTTAACCCATCGTGCCGGGTCGGACGGAGAAGAACATCGGAAAATCTGTACCTGTACAACATGTTCTGTTTCGCACTTGACCCATCCACCTTGCTAAAAATCCAAACGGGAGAATGTCTCCTCTCCAACTCTTCAATAATATCCAGTCCGTACAACCAACGAACATCGACTCCGCGCGGCGAGTAACCACTAGGCCTGTAGTACAGAATTCTCACGTATCCATCTCGGCTTGATTTCAACATCTTTCGTCTCGAAAGAAAGCTCATCCCCCAACCAGGTTGCTACCACCCAATTCTCATCTACAAACAATTGCCATAACTTCATCCGCCAGCGGTAATGCCAAACATTGTTGTACTTCAGAACATCTGTCCCGGTCCACCAGCAAAC
>JAJFKD010000064.1 GCA_021773405.1 Porticoccus sp. | reverse complement strand
CTGTTCGGCCAATACGGTGAACATAGGCTTCATTGTCGTAAGGGATATCGTAATTAACCACGTGGCTGATACGTTCAACATCAAGCCCTCGTGCAGCCACATCCGTTGCCACAACAATGTCGACCTGGCCTTTTTTCAGGCGATTGACTGTCCGCTCACGTAGGGACTGGCTTAAGTCCCCATTGAGTGCAGCAGCAGAGAACCCTCGGGCTTCCAGTTTTTCTGCTACTTCAGCGGTGGCAGATTTTGTCCGCACAAAAATAATCATGCCATCGAATTCTTCTACTTCCAGAATTCGAGTCAGTGCTTCCATTTTTTGATGGCCTTTCACCATCAGATAACGTTGGGAAATACGTTCTACGGTTTTAGTCTTTGCAGCGATACTGACTTCTTGAGCATCACCCAGATATTTTTTCACGACCCGACGAATAGGCGGCGGCATGGTTGCCGAAAACAGCGCACGCTGACAGGTGTCAGGCGTCTCTGCCAGAATAGTTTCTACATCATCAATAAAGCCCATGCGTAGCATTTCATCAGCTTCATCGAGCACCAGCCCGTTAAGCTCATTAAGCTTCAAGCTACGACGGCGAATATGATCAAGAATTCGTCCGGGGGTGCCGACAATAACTTGAGCGCCACGCTGTAATCCACGCAATTGGCCACGCATATCGGTACCACCATAGATAGGCAGTACATGGAATCCTTTCATGTGGCGGGCATAGCTTTGACAGGCTTCAGCAACCTGAATAGCCAGTTCACGAGTTGGCGTCAGCACCAAAATTTGCGGTGTTTTTTGTTTGCTGTCTATACGACTTAAAAGTGGTAATGCGAAGGCAGCGGTTTTACCCGTACCCGTTTGCGCAACACCCAGCAGGTTCTCTCCAGCCAGAAGGATAGGAATACTTTGCTCCTGGATGGGTGAGGGCTGTTCATACCCCAGTTGTTGAACGGCTTTAAGCACCGGGCTAGCAATGCCTAGTGATTCAAAATCGGGTGATGACATAAAGAAACCTGTGTGGTCTTTTTAATCCAGAAGGCTTGTTTTGAAATACCTGTTACTGGAAAAATAGAGAAGGATTTAACGAGGGGCGCAAGTATACGCCTATCATCCTGAAGTACAAAGATTTTTTGGTTTTAAGGAGAGAGGGCTTACTAGCTCTTTTTTGCCAGTAATCTATCGAGGACATTGGCAAATTGCTGGCGATCAGTGTTTGACATGGTGGGTGGTCCACCACTGACCTCACCAATATTTCTTAGCTCTTCCATCAGGTTACGCATGGCGAGTCTCTGGCGAATATTAGCCTTGGTAAAATACACTCCTCTGGGACTGATCACTTCTGTGTCTTTTTCAATCACTTCCGCGGCCAGCGGTATATCCTGAGTTACTACAATATCGCCTGGGCTTACACGTTGGGCAATGTAGTTATCAGCCACATCAAAGCCACTCTCTACTCGCTGAAATTTAATTAAAGGCGATGGGGGAATATTGAGTTGGTGGTTAGCAACCAATGTCAGCGGAATCGCGCAGCGTTTGGCGGCCCGGAACAAAATTTCTTTGATGGGGTTTGGACAGGCATCGGCATCAACCCAGATGTGCATATGTTTCTCTCTTAAGGCCTTATTAATGTATAAAAGGTGCTACAGAATATAGGTTAAGGTCAATTGAGTCAGTAGGCTAATCACTAGAATTCCCGTGAGGTTCAACCAAAAACCCGCCCTGGCCATCTCTGGAATATGAATAAGGTTGGAGCTGAATACAATGGCATTGGGCGGTGTCGCCACAGGTAGCATAAAGGCACAGCTAGCAGCTATGGTCGCAGGAAGAATAATAGCCAGTGGATTAATCCCCAAACCTTCTGCCATTACGGCAAAAATAGGTATCAGTGCGGTAGTAGTTGCGGTGTTACTGGTCAGCTCGGTCAGGAATATAATAAAACTGACCACCATCATCGTCATCAGTAATGGCGGCACGCCGTGCAAACTACTTAATTGGCTGGCCAATAGCTCACCTACGCCATTGGCACGAATGGCGCCCGCCAAAGCCAGTCCACCACCAAACAATAATAAAACACCCCAAGGGACTCTTAAGGCAGTATCCCAATCCATTAGGAACTCACGTTGCTTCAAGTTAACGGGAATGCTGAATAACAATAGCGCCGCGATAATGGCTATCCCTGTATCACTTAGGTTAGCCAGGGGAGGCCACTTCATTAACAATGGGCGGCAGATCCAGCAGGCAGCTGTTAGCAGAAAAATCGCCAGGGTTAATTTTGCACCGATGGACCAAGGCTCAGGTTTTTCATTAAGAAATTCCTGGCCAACTTCATCATCTCCTGGAGGGTAAATCCAATGGGTGAGAAGCCACCAAACCAAAGGAACAAAGACAATCACAATGGGTAAGCCAATGGTCATCCACTTGGCAAAACTAATGTCTGTACCCAGTTCATTTTGTATAAACGAAACTGTGAACATATTGGGAACAGTACCGATAATGGTACCAATACCGCCGATGGATGCGGCGTAGGCAACACCCAACAATAGACAAAGGCTAAAGTTCTTTCGGTGGGGCGAGCTTTTATCCAGTAAGCCGATAATACTCAATAGTATTGGCAGCATCACTAGCGTCGTTGCTGTGTTGGTAATCCACATACTGAGAGTTGCAGAAATAAACATAAAGCCACCAACTAGCGTGGCAGGTTTTGTCCCAATCAGTTTAAGAACGGTTACAGCAAAGCGTCGATGTAAATGCCACTTTTCCAGTGCCAAGGCCAAAATAAAACCGCCGAGGAACAAAAAAATCAGCGGGTGTGCATAAGCGCCGGCCGTTTCTTTAATCGTGCTGGCACCCAAAAGTGGCATCAGTGCCAATGGCAATAAAGCTGTGGCGTAAATAGAAGTCGCTTCAGTCAGCCACCATATGGCCATCCAAACAGCTAATCCGGCTGTGGCTCGTCCAGCAGTACCCAATACTATTTCTTCACCGTTTAAGCCCGCAGCACTTTCAGGTAATAGTGAATAAACCAATACAGCCAACAAAGGCCCGGCTAAAAGAGCCAGTTGGCGGAAGAGATGAATACCTTGGTGGAGTCGAGATGCTGGCATAAATTATTGTTATTTAAAATAGCGGTTAACTGAAAGCAGAGCATACCAATCACTGCATTAGATCATAAGGGTTATTGGTTTGAGAATGTTAGAAAGATAATGAAGAAAAACTGTTTCTGGGAAGTTGATTGCTAACGCTCGCCATAAACGGCGCGAGGAACGAGCGTCCGGCGACCGCAGGCAGCGAATTTGATGGCTTTGTTATACGGGCTATGGGCTAACGATATGCGATTCATGGATTAACCTGCTGCATCTATCAAATCCTGCTCATGAAGAAACGCAAAGAACTTATCCAGTATCTCGCCATTACGTTCATTTATCTGGGTCTCGCCAAACTCTTCTAGCTTGAGAACTTTATATATTTCATGGACTTTGGTTGCATCCTTGTTTTTTCCACGCCGCTGTTCTCCGCTGTAGATTTTCTTTTTATCTTCGAATCTATAGTCAGAGGCACGGATATTGATGCTTCCCTCAAGCAAAACCTTATTGCCGAGAGATTCGATAGTCGAACTATTCTGGAGGCCACCTTCCATTTCTTGTCTTTTCTTAGAAAATATATGCTCCAAGTGAAATATCTCATTAACGTCAAGAAGGGGTTGATCCGAAAAAGTATATGCAAACCATGTGACCATGGAGCGAGTTATATTTCTTTGATTTGTGAATCTATAATTCTCAAAGAATGATCTCGCCTGCCCTTCGTTGAACCTATACCTTGAAAAGGTTACTTCTTTACCATTAACAATATTCACCATTTCGTCGTAAACAGGGGTGCGCAAAGCATTGACGCCAGGGTTTGTTATGGCATAAGCAAAAATGAAGGCCGTTATCCGATCCAAAAACACCTCGAATTCAGGCTCGCTCAAGGTGTCTTGCAATGTTCTATGATTGAGAAAGTAGACTGAAACTATGTTCTGCCACATCCCATTTGGCGCATAAGTTAGAACAAATAACTTCT
>JAJFKD010000063.1 GCA_021773405.1 Porticoccus sp. | reverse complement strand
TGGCGCTCTCTCGCCTCCAACTCTCTAGCTTCAAGAAAGTCACTGTCCGAGACATCCATGCCTTCAAAACTATTGATCTGAACATCTACCTGCTCAGTTTCGACCTTCTCAGGCTTTTCATCGCTGAAATGTACTTTGCCGTTTTCATCTACCCACTTATAGATTTCGCCCTGTGCTGCAGATACTGATAGACAAAAAACAAAACTGGTCACTATCCATAATTTGTATAAACCCATACCCACTCGTCCCTGTTAAGCCTAGAACTATACAGCTGGAGTATACAGAACCTAGACAAAACAGTTGCGAGCTTTAATCACTACTATCGACAGGCATACATAAACAATCACACCCAAGGCTCATCTCTTTAACTCAACTCTTTAACTTAACTCTCTTTAGCCTGCTCTCCTTTTACATAAGTGGTGTAGACATAGACAGGTATTGATAGATCTCCCAGCTTTGATTCAATCAAAGGCTTAACCTCATCCCAACTCAATCCTCCCACACCAGTAGCTAGCTTGGGCAAAGCGACACTATCTAACTTTTCGCTTTCAATTAACTTATGCAGTTCTCTCAAAGCATGATTGACGTGTTTAACACTTGCCTTTCCCGGTTTTTCTCCATTTTTATAAGCACCTTCCTGGGTAAACAGGTTGGCAATTCGAACACCATTGACTCCACCCCAAACCCATAGAGAACCTTCCTTTGGATGTTGGGTCTGGCAATAATGTCTAAAGTCCTTATACATAGCCGGCCACTGCTCTCTTAGTGAAAGCGCCAAGCCCTGATTAAAATTATCACTGGGTGCAATTCCATGGGCAACAACAGCAGCTTTTGAGAGTAAAATATCTCCGGTTACTTCTTTAATCATAAAAATATCCTTACATTTAAATGTTGTCTTTATCACTTATATTCTGCTCCGACCCACACCGTTTATAGTTGATACATATCAGCCCTAATCCCGAAATAATTACCTTCTCTAATTAACTATTTATACCACCAAGAAACTCTCCAGTTGTTGCAGCTATGGGTGAAATCCATCACCAAATATGCGACAGTCTGTATCCCAAAGGAAAGGTACTTCTATCCATGAGCTCCCATAGCTATCGCTTAATAATTTCGTGCCCTGACAGAGTCGGTCTTGTTGCGGCTGTTAGCTCTTTTCTTGCTAAAGAAGGCGGTCTTTTAACGGAAGCTAATTACTACCGTGACCCTGAATCCAACTGGTTCTTTATGCGCCAAGTGATGGAAGCCAACTCCCTGCCCTATGGCCCCGATGAATTAAAATCCCGCTTTCAACCACTGGCGGACAAGTTCCAGATGCAGTGGCAACTAACCGATACCAGTGTGCCAAAACGTGTTGTACTAATGGCCAGCAAGCAATCACACTGCTTGTCTGACCTACTCTATCGTTGGCGTAGCGATGAAATGAAGTTTGATATTCCTTGTGTGATTTCCAATCATAATGACTTAGAGAGTTATGTGTCCTGGCATAACATCGACTACCACCACACACCCGTTGATCCTGAGAAGAAAGTTGAGCACTTTAATACCGTTGAAAAACTGATTGATGATAGCAATGCCGACGTTATTGTTCTGGCTCGTTATATGCAGATCCTTCCGCCGAATCTATGTGCCAAATATCCTGGAAAAATCATCAACATTCACCACAGCTTTTTACCCGCTTTTGTCGGTGCGAAGCCCTATCACCAGGCCTCCGAACGTGGGGTGAAATTGATTGGTGCCACCTGCCACTACGTTACCGACGAGCTGGATGCCGGCCCGATTATTGAGCAGGATGTGGTACGTATCAGCCATCACGACAGCATTCCCGATCTGGTACGCAAAGGAAAAGATGTGGAAAAAAATGTACTGGCGAGAGGGCTACGCTACCACCTGGAAGACAGGGTTTTACTTCACGGAAACAAAACCATCGTATTTGAATAAGTGTGTTTGAATAGTTTCTAGAATTAGGATTAATTAACTGCTGCCATCGCGGTCAGCCAGCCAAAACTTCTGCATCTCGATATACATAAATGACGCCGTCCAGGCAATCAGAATCAACCCGGTGAGCCCTTCCAACCCTGCCAGAAACCGCACGTGGCCAAAAGGCTCAATATCACCAAACCCCAATGACGTGTAATTAGTAAACGAGAAATAACTGCAATCTAGCAATGAGCCATCAAAGTTACCGCCCAACTTACTACCGGCATCCCATTTCAACATCAACAAGTAACCCACCGCAAATACCCAGACTTCAGCTACGTGAGCCATAAAGGCACCTGCCACACCTACCAACACCCGAAAACGAGGAGGAATCCTTAACTTAGGCAATAACAAAGCCAAACGATAAAGCGCTTCGTAATGCACTAAAACAGCAATGCCAATAACAACACCGTTGAAGATAAAAACTGTGGCCAAGCTATCCAAAAGCTAACTCCATTTCTTAAATTGTTAGAAAACGGTAGTGATAAGATGAAATATCAGCCGACACCAGCCTCACTCTTATTTCTTACCCTGATAATAACTCCATTCCCTCCTAAATCAATAAGCTAGCGTTTAGGAATACTGAGAGACTGTTGCAATCCCTCGCCATTGCCGTAACACTTTGCACACTTACTATCTGTGGCCCTATCCAATATGACCATTAAGCATTCTGACCTACGGGAATTTATCGATTTCCTGGAACAGCGCGGTGAACTCAAGCGCATTACTGCTGAAGTTGATCCCAACTTGGAAATGACGGAAATCTGCGACCGCACCCTGCGAGCCGGCGGCCCCGCACTATTGTTTGAAAACCCTAAAGGTTTTGATATCCCGGTATTGGGCAATCTTTTTGGTACTCCCGAACGGGTGGCGATGGGCATGGGACAAGAAAGCCTATCGGCCATGCGTGAGGTCGGTGAATTACTGGCATTTTTAAAAGAACCCGAACCACCCAAAGGCATGAAAGACCTGTGGGAAAAGCGCCACCAGTTCAAACCCATTCTGAATATGCCCGCCAAAGTGGTGAAAAAAGCACCCTGTCAGGCCATTGTGATTGAGGGTGATGATGTGGACCTGGGCAAGCTGCCTATTCAAACCTGTTGGCCCGGTGATGCCGGCCCGTTAATTACCTGGCCACTGGTCATTACTCGCGGCCCCGAAAAAGAACGCCAAAACCTCGGCATTTACCGCCAACAGGTGATTGGCAAAAACAAATTGATCATGCGCTGGCTATCTCATAGAGGTGGCGCACTGGATTTTCGCGACTGGCAATCGGCACACCCCGGCGAGCCCTTTCCCATTGCCGTAGCATTGGGTGCTGACCCAGCGACTATTTTAGGTGCGGTAACGCCGGTACCCGACAGCCTGTCGGAATACGCCTTTGCCGGATTATTGCGCGGCGAGAAAACCGAAGTGGTAAATTGTTTGGGTAGTGACCTTCAAGTACCCGCCAGTGCCGAGTTTATTCTGGAAGGCTTTATTTACCCGGATGAAATGGCCGACGAAGGGCCATTTGGCGACCACACCGGATACTACAATGAGGTAGACCAGTTCCCGGTTTTTACCGTAGAGCGAATTACCCACCGTAAAGACCCGATTTATCACAGCACTTACACCGGCAGACCACCGGATGAACCGGCAATTTTGGGTGTGGCGCTGAACGAAGTATTTGTGCCTATTTTGCAAAAGCAGTTCCCAGAAATTACTGATTTTTACCTACCCCCCGAAGGCTGCTCATACCGTATGGCGGTAGTGACCATGAAGAAGCAGTACCCCGGCCACGCCAAGCGGGTCATGATGGGGGTATGGTCGTTCCTTCGCCAGTTTATGTACACCAAGTTTGTGATTGTCACCGATGATGATATCAATGCTCGGGACTGGAACGATGTGATCTGGGCCATCACCACCCGCATGGACCCAAAACGGGACACGGTGATGATCGACAACACCCCCATCGACTATCTGGATTTCGCATCACCAGTTTCCGGCCTTGGATCAAAAATTGGTTTTGATGCGACAAATAAATTCCCCGGAGAAACGAACAGAGAATGGGGAGAACCCATCGAGATGGACGCGGCGGTAAAAGAGAAAATTGATGGGCTGTGGGATTCGTTGGGTATAGATAATGAGTAATTAAATGAACAGGAATTGCCCAAACTGCAAAGGAAAATCGATTCCGATTGTAATGCTCATGCTATGGAAAACTAAGTGCAAGGAATGTGGTTCAATCGTGGGAGAACATTGGCTGCTAAATTTATTCTCTACAATAACTTTTTTAGTTTTGTTTGTATTTGGCTCAATTTATTCTTTTACCTTAAACATTGATAAGACATTCATCATTGCGAGTATATTTCTGTTATCTATAGTAGTTTATTATCTTTGGTGTGCATTTGTGCCTCTTGAGATTAAGGACAGTCGATGGTCACCTTAAATGACTGTTTTAACAAAAGAGTAAAATTTTTCAATCGCGACATAACCAAAACTTAGCCTTTAACTTTTTTACCAAGTCACTTTTTAAACTATCGGCTCCTTTGGATAATCCCCATCATCTTATAGATTAGCTGCGCCGCAGCGAACTCATAGGCATGAAAACCCTGAATCGGTGCAAACTCCATTAAATCGAAACCGATAATCTCGCGCTGACGAGCCACCGACTCAAACAGACTCAGGGTTTGATACCAACCCAGCCCACCGGGGACGGGTGTGCCTGTGGAGGGAAACACCGATGGATCCATGCCATCGACATCCAGAGTGAAAAAGACCTTTTTCGGGAAGTTATCCGGCAGGGTAATCTCGGTGATATTGTTGGGCACCAGCTGATCGGCATCCTGAAA
>JAJFKD010000062.1 GCA_021773405.1 Porticoccus sp. | reverse complement strand
CCGATGGGAGATGTCGCCATAGAGTCGAAAGTTACTGGAAAACACCGCTACTCGGTGGCGTTGCAGCAGGTGCTTTACTTTGAAGTAGGGATGAAGATCGGGAATCCCCAATGCTTTAGCTTCCCTAGAGCGGGCAATAATACAACCGTCATTATTGCTTAATACCACTACCGGTTTATTGCGTAAGTCGGGACGAAATATTTGCTCACAGCTAGCATAGCAGCTATTGCAGTCTACTAGTGCGAACATCCTTTTAACGCAAACATCGATGATGGCGAACGGAATGAGCAACGACACCTTCGATTAGTAGTTCTGCATTATCGTGCAATTGAATGGGAGGATAACGGCTGTTGCCAGCGCGCAATAATTGTTCGTGTAAATCCAGCATTTTGCAGGTGAGTTCACCATCAATGGCAGCGATAACCACATCACCATGTTGTGGTTGCAATGCCCGGTCGACAATCAGAAGGTCTCCACTAAAAATACCAAACCCTGTCATGGAATCACCTTCAGCCCGGGCAAAAAATGTGGCTGAAGGGTGCTTGATTAAATATTCCCGTATATCCAGCGGTGTTTCCACAAAGTCATCTGCCGGGCTGGGGAAACCGGCTCGAACGGTGGCGCTATAGAGTGGAGGTAACACTGCGGGTGATGATGTTTGGAGTTTTTTTGAGAGAGTAGGAGAGGCTAATTTCATGAGGAAAGAATACTGTATATAAATACAGTATTCAAGTTGTAGCTATATTAACGGACCAGATAGTAATGAAACTACACAATTTCAATATTACCGGCACCGCTTTATAGGGGGGGGGGTACTTCTTGGAGGGTTCTCACAGCCAATCAAATATTAGTTTCGGGTAAATCAAATTTATCACAGGATTATGAATGTTAAGGTGATTTTTAGTACTGGGTATAAGTAATGCTTCATAGTACTATTGAGTGTTTTTCATATTCAGTAATTTTTCCATTCTATTACTTACCATTAATAATAGTTGAGCTATATAGAAGAGATTTTTCCATGCACAAGATGACATATCGCCGTGATATAGATGGTTTGCGTGCAGTGGCAATTCTACCTATCTTGCTCTATCACGCGGGCATTCCTGGCTTTAGCGGTGGTTTTATTGGTGTTGATATATTCTTTGTTATTTCCGGGTTTCTGATCACCTCAATTATTATGCGGGAGGTCAACGAAGGCAGCTTTAGCTTTGTTAACTTTTGGGCGCGTCGGGCTCGACGTATTCTACCTGCAGCATTGGTTGTTGTTGTATTTACATTGGTCGCGGGTTGGTTTCTTTTCGCCCCGGTTGATTACGTTGAGTTGGGGCGTTCTGCACGTACCCAAGCATTTTTCGCAGCTAATTTTTTCTTTTGGGGTGAGTCTGGTTATTTTGATGGGCCTTCAGAGCTAAAACCCTTGTTACATACTTGGTCGCTCGCTGTTGAGGAACAGTTTTATATAGTATTTCCGTTAGTTTTGATTTTGTTACACAAACTTCTGCCGACTTATAAACGCTTGGCGCTCACACTACTTTTTTCGGCTTCGTTGGTTGCGAGTATTATTTGGGTCAAAGATTACCCTTCGGCAACATTCTATTTATTGCATACTCGTGCTTGGGAGTTATTGCTTGGTGGTTTGTTGGTTCTGCTACCGTTGCATAGTATCCGGTATAGAGCACTCGCCGAAGTGGTTAGCTTGGTCGGTTTAGCCACGATTGCTTATTGTGTCATAAACTATGACTCCAGCATTGTTTTTCCAGGTATGAGTGCGGTTCCCCCTACGTTAGCAACAGCCGCCCTTATTTGGGTTAATGGGCGTCATAACAGCATAGTTAAACAACTTTTATCACTACAACCTATGGTCTGGGTTGGATTGATCTCTTACTCTCTATACTTGTGGCATTGGCCGCTTATAGCCTTCGCTCGTTATTCTACTGTTGATGAATTGATATTGACTGATAAATTACTGCTTATTAGTGCAAGTGTTATCTTGGCTTACTTTTCATGGAAATTCATTGAAACGCCCTTCCGTAAAAAACAACTATTGGTGACCAATAAAAAAATTCTCTGTAGCGCTTTTGCCTCAATTTTAATTGTCGTTATGGTTGGGCAAAAAATTCGTTTGGCTAAAGGTTATCCATCACGCTTGCCGGAATACGCTCGAAACTACGCAATTGGAGCTATTTGGAGTAAAGACCAGACCGAATGTTACAAGCTTAATAAAGCTGGGCAGCTATGTCGGTTTGGTACAGATCAAACCAAAAAGCCTGAGCTGTTTTTTTGGGGGGATAGTCATGCCGCAGCTTTATTGCCTGGTGTTATAGAAAAAACAAAGGAGCACGGGCTCATAACACTGCATGCTTCAAAAAGTTCTTGCCTTCCCATACTGGGCTTGGGTGCTGAGCTAAAAGGCAATTCTAAATGTGTAGACTTCCATCAGTTAATGATAGATCAGCTTGGATCCTTGGGTATCAAGCAGGTGCTAATCGCAGGTGCTTGGGCTGCCTATATTAATGATGACAGTACTCCTGCTGTAGCTAGTAAAGATCAGGCCGTCGATAAAAATTCAGGTGTTACTCCAGAAGTTTTTCGCAATTATCTAGCCGATATGATTCAAGACTTGCGAGCTAAAAATATTCATGTCTGGATTGTGCGCCAAGTGCCTTGGCAGGGTGAAGCGATGGCACACAAGCTCACTAAGCTCGCCATGGAAAATCGGGATACAACAAATGTTGGATTGCCATTGGAAGAGCACATGCATCGCCAGGGATATGTGAATACTGTGTTCGATGAGTTGGCTGATGATGGAGTAACCATATTGGACCCAACACCGTTAATGTGCACCGATATTTTTTGTCCTGCTCAAAAGGACGGTTACTCTTTATACAAGGATAATGATCATCTTTCAGTTCAAGGGGCAAAGATGTTAGGAGAGTTATTTGAGCCGATTTTTGAAGCGATTAAATATAAATGACGCATTGAAAAAGCGGTGGTTTCTAAGATTTTAAAAAGGGCAGAGCTACACGGTTTCAATATTTACAGGCACGGCTTTAAACGCTGGAGTTTTACTGCGAGGGTCACTCTCACAGCCAATCAGAATATTCGCCTCGGGGAAATAGGCCATTAAATTGTTGTCGGGTAAATCGAAGGGGTAAACCCTGACATGATCCATTCGTCCATAGGCAGAAATCAGATTAACCAAGTTATTCTGAATGCCCTTTTTTCCAATACCGAGTTTCTCAATCGTGTCTGTGTTCATCAAAACAGACCAGCGATCCTGGGTGTTGCGGTAGCTGTCGGTTTCTTCATAAATAATGGTATTGAACTGACCCTCGCTGCGCACTGAGGTTAATGTGAAGGGATAGTTTTGATCCTGTTCCGGCACTGGAATGGGGTGAACAGTAAACAGCGCCTTACCATCTGGCCTATTAAATTCCGGTTGGTGTTTTAACCGCCCTCGAATATGAAACTCCTGCTTGGCCACATCAATACTTGCCAGTTGTTCCATGCCGGGAATGGTATTGGCGATGGCTGTTCGGATCGTTCCATGTTGCTTAAATTCATTGAAATCCACCGGGGAGTTTTGCAGTAGTTGTTGCGCAAGGTCACAGAGTACTGTTACTTCGGGGCGGGTGTTTTCGTGGCGCTCAATGCCGCCGTCGCTGAGTCGTACATAATTGAACATGGACTCTTGAGTGGTGGGTTGCCACTCTTCGTCCCTGGCTGTCACCGGCAGAATCAGGCTTTCACTGGCATCACAGCCGTGTATATGCCCCGTATTTAATGTGGTGGTTAAAAATAATTTAAAGCCAATGTTATCCAGTGCCTCTGCCGCCCAGGTTGAGTTGGGGGTGGCGCCATAGAGGTTGCCGCCCATGATCAGGGCCGAGTCTATTTCGTCGTTGTGAGCGGCAGTCATACAGGCCAGTGTATCCATACCGGTGGTTTGTGGTAGTTGAACCCCTAAGTCGGTTTCCAGTTTATTGAGGACATCTTCGGTCAGTACCGGTTTCACACCAATGGTGCCAATCCCCTGAACATTACTGTGGCCGCGCAGTGGCAGCAGCCCTGCACCGGGCTTGCCGATCATGCCTAGAAGCAGGGCGAGATTGGAAATGTATTCAACATTTTCGACACCGTGTTGGTGGTGGGTCATACCCATACCCCAGGCAAACACCGCATTGTTTGACGCAATATATTGGCTGGCGACTTTGTGGATTTGTTGTTGGGAAATACCGGTGGCCTGCTCAATGGTATCCCAATCGGTGTTGTCGATATTCTGCCTAAATTGCTCAAATTGCTCGGTGTGCTGAGAAATAAACTCAGTATCTTCCCCCTGTTGTTCCAACACCGATTTGGCAATGCCCTTAAACAATGCAATGTCACTACCAATGTTAGGCTGCAAATAATCACTGGCAATCCAGGTGCCGCCAGTGAGCATAGACTTGGCACTTTTGGGGACGGCAAAACGCACTAACCCCGGTTCTTTGGCAGGGTTAATAATGATGACCTTGCCGCCGCGATCCCGCACGCCTTTGAGTTGATGGATGAAGCGGGGATGGTTTGAGGAAGGGTTGGCGCCAATCACAAACACCAAATCGCAGCGGGATAAATCTTCCAGCTCCACTGTGGCAGTGCCGGTGCCGATGGTTTCCCCCAGCGCAACGCTGGTGGCCTGGTGGCAGTAATAAGAGCAATTGTTTACGTTGTTGGTGCCATACAGTCGGGCTAATAACTGCAATACAAAACCGGCTTCATTGGAGGAGCGCCCTGAAGAATAAAAAAATGAATGGTCGGGTTCCGTAGCAGAAAATTTCTTCGCGGCATAATTTAATGCCCACTCCCAACTGACTTCTTGAAAATTATTGGCATCCTTTGGTTTGAAAATAGGGTTGCCGAGCCTGCCCAAGTGTTCCAGTTCGTAACCAGATAATTCCCGTAATTCCGATAACGAGTGCTGGAAAATTTCTGAAGGAATAGCGGGTTGAATATCGGTGGACTGCGCTTGAATACTTTTATTACAAACGGCAGGAAATTCCCCGAGTTCGTTAGTCATGCCACCTTGTTGGCCACCCATGCCCAGCCCACAGGCTTTACAGGTGTTGTTCGATTTCAGAGCTTTCGAAGAATTTTTAAGGCCAATTTTTCTAACAGTATTGAGTGTATAAATAACTTTTTTGGTGCCACCACCGATAATATTTTCTGAATCCTGTCGATTGTAGTTATCACTCATTTAATTTCAGCCATGTTTAGGTCAACTTACAAATACAGTGCATGAAACCTTATATGTTCTTCAATGAAAGAGGCAATAAAGTAATAGCTGTGGTCATAGCCCACCTGTATGCGAATATCCATAGGGTAGTTGGCTTCGTAGCACGTGTCTCCCAGTAGCTTTATTTTCAGTTGTTCTTGAAGAAAGCTGTCCTGATCTCCCTGGTCAATCAAAATAGGTAGGTGTTCAAGGTTGTTTAGGGCGCTTTGCTTAATTAATTCGATGGTATCGTATTGCTTCCAGTTTGCCTGATCATCACCGAGGTAGAGACTTAATGCTTTATTGCCCCAGGGGCAATTTATGGGTGAACAAATGGGGGCAAAGGCCGAAACTGATTTGTACTGCTTGGGGTTCCTCAGCGCAATGATCAATGCGCCATGGCCACCCATAGAGTGGCCGGAAATACTAATTTTTGTACCATCAATGGGAAACTGAGGGTTGATTAGCTCGGGTAATTCACTCACTACATAATCGTACATATGATAGTGCTGATCCCAAGGTGATTCAGTGGCATTTACATAGAAGCCCGCACCTAGCCCAATATCATAGGCTCCCTCTGGGTCATTGGGCACATGCTCTCCGCGGGGGCTGGTATCGGGTGTAATAATAGCGATGCCATACTTTGCCGCATATTGCTGAGCCCCAGCTTTGATCATAAAGTTTTCATCGGTACAGGTGAGACCTGAAAGCCAGTATAAGGCGGGAACAGAATGTTGTTCTGCTTGAGGAGGCAGATAGATGGAAAAGGTCATGTCACAATTGAGCACAGCCGATGTATGGCGGAAACGGAGTTGTTGGCCACCAAAGGATTTATGGGCGTCAATTTGTTTCATGTCTACATTCTCTGTGATGACCTAGTACGTTTGCCTTTAATAAAGTACGACAGACCGAATGCTTTCGCCCGCATGCATTAGATCAAAGGCTTTGTTGATATCGTCCAAGGGCATGGTGTGGGTGATTAAATCATCGATATTAATTTTTCCATCCATATACCAATCGACAATTCTGGGAACATCGGTACGACCCCTGGCTCCACCGAATGCGGTACCTCGCCATGAACGGCCCGTGACTAACTGGAATGGACGGGTAGAAATTTCCTGCCCCGCACCGGCAACACCGACAATACAGCTTTGGCCCCAGCCCTTGTGGCAGCATTCCAGTGCTTGGCGCATCACATTCACATTGCCAATACACTCAAAGCTGTAATCCACACCGCCGCCAGTGAGCTGGATAATATGGTCCACCACATTCTCAACGTCATTGGGATTGATAAAGTCCGTCATACCAAACTGCTTGGCTAATCCTGCTTTGGTTGGGTTGGTATCAATACCGATAATGCGGGTGGCCCCCACCATTTTGGCACCCTGAATCACATTTAGGCCGATGCCGCCCAAGCCAAATACTGCCACTGTGGAACCTGCTTCCACTTTCATGGTGAAAGCCACGGCACCAATACCGGTGGTAACGCCACAGCCGATATAACAAATCTTGTCGAACGGGGCATCTTCCCGAACTTTAGCCAGAGCAATTTCCGGCAACACGGTGTAATTGGAAAATGTCGAGCAGCCCATATAGTGCAGAATCGGCTGGCCATCCAGCGAGAAACGGCTGGAACCGTCCGGCATCACACCTTGCCCTTGAGTAGAGCGAATGGACTGGCACAAATTGGTTTTTGGGTTTAGGCAGAAATTACATTCCCGGCATTCCGGGGTATACAGCGGGATCACATGATCGCCGGGTTTTAAGCCTTTAACACCGGGCCCTACATCCACAACAACGCCAGCGCCCTCATGGCCAAGGATTGCAGGAAAAGCACCTTCAGGGTCATCACCCGACAGCGTAAAGGCATCCGTATGGCACACTCCAGTAGCTTTAATCTCCACCAGCACTTCACCGGCCTTTGGCCCTTCCAGGTCAACGTCGACCACTTCCAATGGCGCACCTGATTTAAAGGCCACTGCTGCACGTGTTTTCATTCCTTAACTACTCCCAACCAACTCGTTTGAATAAGCCGATGACTATAATCAGTTGGGCTACTGTGTGTAAACAAAAGCTGAGGTAAACCGGAAGTAGGGAAAGGGTAAATTAAACGGGGAAGTAAGTATTAAAGGTCAATTTTAAATTATCAGCCTCTGTGAACAGCGGCCAGAGTCTTCATAACACTTTTTGAAGATGTATAACTTATTGATTTTTATAGGCACTAAGATATGATCAAGGGAGCTTGAGTTATAAGTAAAGGGATGACAGAAAAACTAAAGGGAATCTCGCTATGCCAGCCAAGAAAAAACCATTTAACCTGCAACATATTGTTTATCTATAAAAAATATAAAGCGATTGCACCATATTTCTGGGATAAGGGGCCAAATTGATATAGTGCCCGAGTTTTTATAACTCACTGTTATGGTTCTAATGAGATCATATGAACATTGAAGTTCTAATACCTTTTGCACTTTTGGTGCTATTTATATTTGCAATACTTCTATTGCTTGTTGCCATCACTTCATATTCTGGTTTTCTTGTTAATAACCGAGCGAGTAACAACATACTTATTAAATCAATAAAGTTTTTTGCTCTAACTAATATCAGTAGTAAATTATCCTACACAAAGGTGCTATTAGCTTCACTAATAATTGCAATATTAACCACTGCAATAGTATTGGCGTTCAATTAGTTATGATCATAGGGCAAATTACAAAACACCATAACAAGCGCAAGCACACGGAACAATTTTTTGCTGCGCTTCAAATTTCCCCGTGTTGCGGGCGTTAGGTAGATTCAATGGACTATTTGGCATCCACTTATTTTGATCGACATAAATTTCTAGGAGGAGTTATGAGAAAGTTTCCAATCGGAGGCGCGATACTGACAGTTGTGTTGGGTGTAGTTCTTTTCAGCAGTTGGTACGTTGTGGAAACGGGCCATGTTGCGGTAAAGAAAACCATGGGCACAGTAGAGATGACGGAGGTTGCCGCTGGGCTTAATTGGAAGCTACCAATTCTCACAACAGCGTACGAGTTTTCAGCAAAAGAGATTGCCATTGATTTTAACGATCTAACTCCAAAAGCTAGAGATAATCTGCGGTTGAAGGATTTGGATATCAGTATTTTCTATCGGGTAGCTCCGGAAAAAATTGCAGAGATGATGGTGAAGTATGCAGCATCATATGCGGAAGGTGGTGATGCATTACTTCCAGCATATTCCATCGTATATAGGGAAGGCCGTGACGTAATTTATGAAGAAGTCACCAAAATTGATTCGCTTGATCTGCATAGAAATCGCGATGCATTAAGGGATGGAATCACTTCAGGCTTACAGCAAAAACTGGAAGATAAGGATCCAGGTGTATTTACGATAACTCGTGTTGCGATTAGAGCTCTAAATACCGACCCAACTATCGAAAGGGCAATTCAAAAGGCAGTTCAAGCACAAAAAACTCTTGAGGCGAAAAAAATCGAGGTTGAGATTGCTGGAAAAGATGCAGAAATTGAGATTGCACGAGCTCGGGGTATTGCGGAAGCAAATGCAATCATAAATTCTTCTCTGACTCCCGAGTATCTTCAGCACGAACTTAATGAGGCACTAAAAATGTTTGCGGAAAATGATGGCGGCGTTGTCGTTATTCCAGCCAATATGCAGGGTTTAAGTATGATTTTGGATGGGAATACTGTCAGGTCTAAATAGAGAACAATGCCCTATAACAATTATATTAACAGGGGCCTATCCCTTTGATTTTATGTGATCACATTTAATAGAAGCTACCATTTTTTTGTTACTAGTTCTTAATCTTTAGTCTGTATAACAGAGTGATACAACATGAGTATGTATGGATATTAAACAGTATATTGATTACTTCGATGAGATTTCCCATTTAAAACGGGAGCAACAATTTATGTTGCTTGAGCAGGCGCGTAATGATATTCATGGACGCTCAAAATTTCCAATACTTTCCTTTATCCCACCTTTTGTTCGTTTAACGTTGATATTGTTATTTACTGGCGGAAGTTATCTGGTTTTTGGCTATTCAGGTTGGATACTTTTACTGTCTTTTTTTCTGGGTTTAATTTGTTCAAGGGTCGTCATCACAGAAATCAACGATTCGTTAATGTTGAAAGCCCTCAAAAAAAATTTGGCTAAAATAGCGTAGAACAAGTTGAGCCAGGTTTCTTTAGCGTCTTATTAGCCATAAAAATGGAGAATCTTTATCTATCGTTTTTCTGGCCATACATACCGAAAATAATTGTATTTATCGATTTCCTAAGGTGTGCTTCCAAGAAGCGGGGTTATTAATGTCAGGGTTGAACACTGCGCGCAAAGGATCATTAGGTTCTAAATGAAATGCAGCTATTTTTTGACTTGTGATGGAAGGGAGCTGAAAACCAGTATGTGGATATAGAAAATGTGGGGAAGCAACTGGTGTAAGCGCTACAAAAATAGCTCCCAGTAAAAACTGGGAGCTATGGCCATTGGTTAATAGTGAATAAAATTGTAGTTTGTTTTTTGATGTTCTTTGTACAAAATTAGTTGCCAGTTACATTAACCTCGGTCCAGCCACTCCAGTTGGACTCACCAATATTATTGAATGCCTTAATGCGATAACGGAATATTCCATCGCCACTATTATCAGCTAGTGATGTCACATTTACATCAGTTTCAAAAAAGGTATCTGAGCTTGTCAGCCAAACTTTTATTGTCCACCACCCGAACGTTATAATGGATTTTTTCTGACGGTGTATGGAATAACCGGCTTCATTCTCAACGTCAGACCAATTTAACAGTGCGGTGCCATTACCTTCATTGTTGGCAACCAAGCCACTGGGTGTTACTGGTGGTGATGTGATTTCGGGGTCTGATTCTGTAGTGGCTGAGGTGATGTTTGAAGTGCCTGATTCACCAATATTGTTGTAGGAACGCACACGGTAATAATATGTCGTTGCTGATTCCAGCTCAGTGTCACTGTAACTTTGACTATCTGGGGCTAGGACTGCAACTGTGAACCAGTTGGCTTGATCAGTTGAACGATCCAGATTGAAACCTGTTTCATTATTGGCGTTATCTGTCCACGTCAAATCAATTTGACTCGGTGAAACAGCAGCAGCTAAGAGGTCAGTTGGTGCTTCAGGTATCACATGTGGCGTGTGCAAGTCAGCTGTCATTATTGTGCCAGAAGCTGAAATATTCGTTACACTGATACCACTGTCACTACCATCGTAGAGGTTGCTATTACTTGGTGTACTATTATCGTCGAAGGTACCGCCGTTAGTCGCTGTCCATAAGTTACCCCCTAGTGGGATGATTTTACCATCGGCCTCCTTTAAATCTGTGTACCATTTGTAATCAGGCGATGAGTCGTGCACATGCCAGATAGCTAATCCTCCTGTAAAATAGGTGCTAGCCAAGAACTGCAAACCATAGTCATAGCTGTCTAATTGACGATTTTCTACTAAATAGTACTCGCCTTCATTGTCAGTCTGTAGGCGAAAAACCGTATCAAATGCTGAACCACTGGTAGATGAGGGGATTTGGGCGGTTCCATTCACGTCATTAATCGTTGCCCATCCAGCTTTTAATTTAGACCAAGCACTGGGCATCACTGGTCTTTCTCCACGCCATTTGTCCCCCATGGTTTTTGACACCCCGGCCCAGCCCCAACTCATCGGATCGTGACCCGTCCTGCGCCAAAGGTCAGGTAATTTATAGCTCTGGTGTCCCATCTCATGAACCGTCGTCCCAATGGTAGCCATATGTTCAGTGTTATTTTCTGGGGTGCCATGGAGCTCTCCTTGCATACTATATCCCCAGTTCCAAATGCCATCTATGTGTCCTCCGAGTTTTTGAGCCGCATAATGTGCCCATAAGCTTGGTTTAGCAGGGCTGACACTCTGTTCATAACCTGCTACTACCACGACAACAGTCAATTCAGTCGGGCCAACCATGCCGTCACCGTTGGTATCGTAAATGGAATAATCGATATAGGGGTCAGCTGCAATTGCAGCTTTCTGTGCTATTCCTCCCGGCCATACCCATTTAGTTCCAGGGTCTGGATGGTTATAACCGAGATCAAGCCAACCGATGACACCATCATTGGGGGTGCCATGACTTTCCTGTGCCGGTCTCTGTACGGCGTTACCGTGGGAGGCCTTTAAATAATAATCACGTATTTTTCTTCCATTTTCAGCCCATTCTTCAGGCGTTGTTTGGCCTTTTCGGTCACTAAACTCTGCTAGCAAAAATAATACAGATATATCCGTTTGGTTGAGCGCAGCTAGAGAGGTGTCCAATTCATCACTCAGGGAAAAATCAGTCGCTAATTCTGGTGCGCCTTCAGGGCGTTCAGCAGATGATTTGAGGTGCTTTCTTAACTTAGATGGTGCTTTTTTATGGGCTGGCGCATCGCTTAAGACTGGGTGATTGTCCTTTCCAAAACGTTTCACATATCGCCAAGTTCCATCTTTATCCCGGCTGACGGTATAGCCATCGACTGTTTCCATACGATGGTTCCACTCATCACCTTTTTGAATACCGATAAAGGTATCACCATTTGGTTGAAAAACCTCTTGGGCAATTTCGACAGCAGGTGCAGCGAACGTTGTTGTAGTAATAAATAGACTAGAAATAATAGATCCGAAGATTAAATTTTTCATCCTGTTGGGCGGTTTTCTCATGGGGTAGTGCTCCTTTTTTATTGTTGGGAATCGCCTAATTCATGAAAATCCTAGGGTGTGAAAAGATGTTACTCAATGCGGATGTTGGTTTTTGTGGGGTGGTTCACGGATATTTTGGTCGCAATCATCAGGTGCTATGTAGAGTTTGTGTTTTATGGTTGCCTTTTGAGCAATGTTGTATTTTTTTTTGTGGAATAAAGGGGGGAGAATCTGGGCCGCATACGTTATCTGGGCAGCTCCATTTTTATAAAAAAGTATCTATTCTTTAGGTGTGTATTAGGTGTGTATTAGGTGTGTAGTAGAACTTTCCCTGATTAACATCAGGTTGTTTTTTCTAATAATTTGAAATACCACAAAGCCCCGGTTTTTTAATCCTGGATACAGGCGCAAAACTAGCGGGGCTTTTCTGTACAGCCATTCAATTTCTGATCAGGCTGAAGGGTGCCAGCCTGCATCTGCCCAGAGTTGGCCTGAAACTACCGAGTTGGAAATCATAAAGCAGATTGCATCGGCGATTTCTTCCGGTTTAATCAGGCGGCCCAGCTGCGTATAGGGCAGAATATATTTCTCAATATATTCCTCACCCATGGCGCGAACCATTGGTGTATCAGTAAATCCGGGGTGAATTACGCCGCAACGAACACCGTGGAATGTGGCTTCTTTCGCTAACGTCGAGGCCGCCCCTTCCAAGCCGGCCTTGGTCGATGCATAGGATACTTGCCCTTTGTTTCCCTGGGAGGAAATAGAGCCAATAAATATCACTGTACCCTGAACATGCTCATCGGCCACCCACTTTTTCAGACCTTTGGCAGCTCGGTCCTCGGCAACGCGGGCGATCAACTCCATGGCCCAGTAGACGGGTGCAATCAGATTGATATTGACGACCATTTCGAAATTTTCCTGGGGATAAATACTGGCCTTTCCCGTTTCTCGATCGACCCGAACAGCCAAATCATCACGGGTAATGCCTGCTGCCGGTACACAGATACTGACTATGCCGTAGTTCTTCTCCATCTGATCATAAACAGATTTACGGAATTCGGAATCGGTTACATCTCCTTGAAAAGCTACAGCAACATCACGCCCAACTTCAGCATTGATATCAGCAGCAACCTCTTCAATGCGATCAGTCATATCAACAACAGCAATTTTTTTTACGCCTTGTTCAGCCATTAACTTAGAAACTGACTCGCCAATACCACTGGCTGCGCCGGTTATCACTGCAACTTTATCTTCAATACGCATTAACCTACTCCAATCTGTATTTTTGAATGCGGCAGAGTATAGCAGCGTTAAGCTGCTAAAAAAGCTCGAGAGTTAGAGTGTGAAGAGCGGGAAAATGTAAGAAATTTAGTGAAAGAACTCGATAAAAAATTAGTTACAGCGTCCTAGCTAATTATTTATACGGTCGAGTAAATTACTTGCTGCGTTCCTAATTTATAGGTGGTTGAGGTGTTACTTCTCAGCCACCAACTCTCCCACCGCATTAGCCAAAGTTTGATTCGACACCAAAATTTCCCGATTAATGTTCAGCAGCGATGATAGAGGTATGCCGATATCTTCACTGCCTTTATAGCGGGTGATCAACTGATGGAGGCAGTCGTGGGAGTGGTTGATGTCTTCTTTTAATTGTTGTTGTTTTTCCTCGGTCAGAACCGGGTCGGTTTTTTCCAATAAATTAAGCAGGTGACGATAGATGGTGCGAGTATCGTAGCGCATGGTTTCCATCAGTTCCTCGTCTTCAGATTGCAGTCGCAGTTCCACTAGGTTCTGTCGCACATCCTTGAGGCTTTTGGCACTGTAGACCAGATCCCGTGCGGCATGGAGTAGGCCGGGAATATTCTGGGTTTCCTCTTCACTGGATTTTTCCTGAAGCACCCTGTTGGCGTATTGAATAATCTGTTGTTCAGTGTGTTTGATCTCTGAATATTGCTCGTCGTAGGTTGGGGTTTGTTGTCGTATTTGTTGGTAGATCTCCAGGGCCTGGTAGCCTTGCAGTAATTCTTCTGGGCGAATTTTTAGGGTTCTTAGGTTGAGAATAACCACTTTGTTAAACAGGTGTGCCACTTCCTGTTGGATGGCAGTTTCCGCCGCATCGCTGACATTGTGGGGGACTTTGGTGATGTATTGGCAGACTGTAGCTTCATCACTGGTAAAGCGTTTGTGTAGCCAATGAGAAAAGGGCGAAACAAAGGGAAGAAACAGTGCAATGCCTAGCAGGTTGAACATAGAGTGAAACAGCACCAGTGCGTACATGGGGTCCTGTACCGACAGTTTTTGGGTGATCAGGTGGAGCATGGGCACGAGAAGAATAAATGCCAGTACATCGGTGACCAGGTTAAAAATAAAGTGAGACAGTGCCACTCGCCGCTTGTCTGCAGAGCCTTTTAAACTGCCTATTAATACGGTTCCAGTGGTACCCAAGTCAGCACCGATCACAATGGCAGCAGCGGTTGTAAGTGGAAGCACATCCGCATGAATAGCACTGAGGACAATCATCATAGTGGCAGAGCTGGATTGAATCAGAGCGGTAAATATCAGCCCACCGAGCAAGTAGAGGGGCAGTGGGTAGTCCCTAAAAATATCCGGTGAAATCTGCTCACTGAGAAATGCCATACTGGTTTTCATCAGTTCCAGCCCCATTAACAGTAAGCCGAATCCCAGCAATAACCGGGTTTGGGAATGGAGCCTTTTTTCCGAATGAATAAACACGATACCCAATGAACCCAGAGCAATGAGTGGTAGAGCATATTCCGTCAGGCTTAGTTTGAAACCGATGGTGGCGACTACCCAGCCGGTGAAAGTGGTGCCCAGGTTAGCCCCAAAAATAATGCCTAGGGCATTGGTCATTTTCAGGATACCGGCACCAACAAAGGCCAGTACTATCAAACCTACCATGGAGCTACTTTGTAGGCAGGCAGTACTGACAATACCCATCAATACACCGCGAATGGGTGTATTGGTTTGCTCTCTTAACAGGTGCCGGAAGGAGCGCGTTCCCAGTGCCCTTAGTGCCTGTTCCAGATTCATCATCCCGAACAGAAAAAGACCGAGGCCCGCGGCTAATTCCCAGGGTTGGAATTGCATATCTTAAGTTTAATGTTCCTTTTGAACGGATTACATTAAATAGTTTGTGTAATAACAGTTTAGAAGAAAGTGTGGATGACTAAGGTGGGGCGCAGGTTATATAGGCGGTTTGGTTGTGGTATGTCAGGTAGGTTTTTGTGCTAGGCAAAGCTGGCTTGTGTTGGAGAGAGCATAAGTGGAGTAATCTATCGGGACCTTTTGTTGGCCCCGATAGATCAGCGTCAGTGCTATTTTCCTTTTCCTAAGGGTTTAAAGATCAAGATCAGCTTGGGCAGCAAGGTCATGGAACCTAGTAGTGCCGCCAGCATGGCCAGGCCAGTCAATAGCCCAAAATAAACCGATGGAATAAAGTTGGACAGGGCAAGAATGGAGAAGCCGACAATAATGGTGATGGCGGTGTAGAACAGCGCTCGACCAATACTGGCATGTGCCCTATGCATGGAGGCGATATAGTCACCGTCCACAGCAAACTCCCGTTTGAAACGGGTAATGTAGTGGATGGCATGGTCCACACCAATACCTACGGTAATGGCCGCAATAGTAATGGTCATCATGTCCAGAGGAACGCCGGAAATTCCCATACCTCCCAGTACTACACAGGCTGCCAACATATTGGGCAGGATGGCAATTAGGGAAATTGAGATGGAACGGAACAGCACCAGGAACATGGCCATAATACCAAGGAATACGGTGCCCAGGGTCAAGATCTGTGAGGTAAACAGGCTCTGAAGCATGTTGTTATACAACACGAGTAATCCAGTAAAGTTCACCTGTTTTTCATCAAAACCCGCTTCTTCAATCGCAAATGCATGAATCTGCTTTAACAGTTCATTACGGTTTAGCTCACCCTGGGTTTCGTTAATACGCATGGTGATGCGAGCTTGATTGTTCTTTTCATCAATATACGGGTCGAGTAGTAATTTGGCATTTTCTGGTGACAGCATCAATGACATAAAGGCGAGTTCAAGGTCATTAAGTTTGTGACCAGAGAGGTCTGAGGCAACGTCAGTTACAGTAACCAGTGAGCTTACTTTACCTACTTCTGGTAATGATTCGAGGTAGACGTGAAGCTTTCTCAGATCTTCTATACCGGCACTGGTTAACCAGTAGCTGTCCTCAACAACATCTACATCACCTGAATCATCGTCACCAAAGTCATCTTCAAAATCATCGCCAGCAAAGGGATCGCCATAAGGGTCATCTACTGCATCTGAGGAGGCATCAGACTCTTCGTCAGCGTAGAACCCAGCAAATGGATCATTTGCCGCTTCTGCTGCATCTGATGTGGTGTCAGTCTCTTCATCAGCATAGAACCCTGCAAACGGATCATTTTCCTCTTCTATTGATTCAGCTTCTTCCTGCGAGCCTTCGGGGCCTTTATCACTATCGGCATACATACCGGCAAAGGGATCGCCGTAAGGATCATCAGCTTCTTCTACAACATCATCTTCGCCGCTATTTTCATAGGCGCCAGCAAAAGGGTCGCCATAAGGATCATCAACAGGTTCTGATTCTTCTGCTTCTACTTCATTAATGAGCTCATCAAAACTAACAGTGCCCTCATCGACTAATTGAGGGGGTGCATCCAGAATAATATCGAATGGTGTTGTACCACCAAGTTTGGCATCGATAACCGATAGCCCTTGATAAATTTCAGTATCGGAGCGGAAGTAATCAATAAAGCGGTTTTCTACTTTGAGCTGGCTGATACCCCAGGCACTTACAATGGCTGCCAATAATGCGAGGCCAAGTACCAAGCCACCATGCTTTTCGGTAAAGCGCGAGAAGTAGAGGGTATAGACGGCAGAGTTGTCACCTTTATCATTGTTCGTGCCTTTGCCGAA
>JAJFKD010000061.1 GCA_021773405.1 Porticoccus sp. | reverse complement strand
TCCGTTGGGGTGCAATGTTCACCTTTATCACTGGTGTTATATTGTTAGTTGGCCTTTCACATAAGAGTCAGTTTAATAACTCTATTGTTATTGGTGCTGTTATGGGTACATTGATGTTCCTCAATGTTTGGCTGATCATTTGGCCTGCACAGCAAATTGCTCTGGGCATGAAAGAAGGCGATGGCCCTGCAAACGGTGCAAAAGCATTGTTAGCTTCCAGAACTAACACATTGTTCTCTGCTCCTATGGCATTTGGTATGTTGGCTAGCCCACATGCTGCTCAATGGGGTGGAAGTGGTTATGGCACAAGTGTTGGTGGTACAGATCTGATTATTTGTTTGGCTATTATTGTTGCATTGGAAATCAATGCACTTGTAGGCAAGCAAGGTCCAATGGCTTCAGTTAAAGGTGTGATTCACTGTAGTCTTGGTTTGACTGCTGTACTGTTTGGTATTCTTTACTATTTGTAATTTGCTTGTCAGGTATCAAAAAAACCGGCCCTTTGGCCGGTTTTTTTATGTCTATGACGTATAATGCAGGGGCTGATTTCTTCGCAAATATCAAAGGCTTTATGTATAGGTATACTCGGTCATGACTGATAAGGAATTTTCTAAGCTTGATCCCATTGTCCCAGAAAGCGATGAGCGTATTGGACGTGGTAGAGCTGGTTCATCGAAACAGGCTGATGTTGGTTCGACTGGATCTCGAAAAAGTGAAAAATCTCAATTTTCAAATAGTGCGGCGCCTAAAACAGGTGGTTCTGGAGTAAAAAGTATTGGGTTGATATGGAAATTTTTGGTATTGATTCTGATCTGTGGCCTAGGTGGATTGGGCTATTTTTTTATTGAGCAAACAGAACGATTGTCTCAGTTACAGGGGCGTTTTGATGAGCTGGAAGCCAAAATAGTCTCTACGGATGAATCCCTGAATGAATCTGGTACAGCTTTGGCGGTAAAGCTGAAGGATCAGGGTGAGACTCTGGATAAGCACTGGTCGGAGATCAAGAAACTTTGGGGTGTTTCCCACGATCGCAACCGTAAAAAAATCGAGGCCCAGGAAAAAACGTTAGCGGCTCAGAGTAAGACGGTAAAAAATTTGCAGGCATCCATGTCTGCCAGGAAGAAGGAAATTACCACTTTGACCGGGAAAGTAGACAAAGCCAGTCAATCTATGGAAACAGTGGTTAACTCTTCATTGGCGGCGAAGCTTGAAATGAATGACTTGGTCGGGCAATCGCAACAGATTAATGATCAGGTTAATAATCTGGAAAAAAGCTTTGAGTCATTAAAACAAAATTTAAATACACGTGTTGCTGATAACGAAGAGGCAATTAATGCTATTGATGCCTATCGGCTTCAGGTTAACCGGGATATCCAATTGCTTAAACAACAGTTGGCCCCAGCTTCTTCTGGTTCTTCAACAACAGCGCCATAAACTATTATTTCTAGTACATTACTTTTAGTAAATTGTTAAAAGAGAATTTGATATGACTGTAATTCGACAAGACGACTTGATAGAAAGTGTCGCCGATGCGTTGCAATTTATTTCTTACTATCATCCAGTGGATTTTATTCAAGCTGTCCACCAAGCCTATGAGCGAGAAGAGTCGCAGGCTGCAAAGGATGCTATGGCTCAAATTTTAATTAACTCACGCATGTGTGCGATGGGGCGCCGTCCTCTTTGTCAGGATACGGGTATCGTTAATGTATTTGTAAAAGTGGGTATGGACGTTCAGTGGCAAGGCGATATGAGTGTCACTGATATGATCAATGAGGGTGTGCGTCGAGCCTATAAGCACCCTGATAATGTATTGAGAGCTTCCGTGTTGGCAGACCCTGATGGTGCTCGCAAAAACACGGGAGACAATACGCCTGCAGTGATTAATTATGAGATTGTTCCTGGCGACACGGTTGTGGTTGATGTTGCTGCCAAAGGTGGTGGTTCTGAAGCCAAGTCGAAATTTGCCATGTTAAACCCTTCAGACTCTGTTGTTGATTGGGTCTTGGAACAGTTACCAAAAATGGGGGCCGGCTGGTGTCCGCCCGGCATGCTGGGCATTGGGATTGGTGGAACAGCAGAAAAGGCGATGCTGTTGGCCAAGGAATCACTAATGGATCCCATTGATATTCAAGAGCTTCAGGCACGAGGTGCATCGAACCGTGCTGAAGAGCTTCGCCTTGAATTGTACGAGAAAGTCAACAATCTGGGTATTGGTGCCCAAGGGCTTGGTGGCTTAACAACAGTTTTGGACGTCAAAGTTCATGACTTCCCCGCCCACGCTGCAAATAAGGCAGTAGCATTAATTCCAAACTGTGCGGCAACCCGTCACACCCATTTTACCCTCGATGGTTCTGGGCCAGCTAAGCAAATACCACCAAACCTTGATGAATGGCCAGAGATAGCCTGGGAAGTAGGTGATAGCGTAAGGCGAGTTAATTTAGATACCGTTACTAAAGATGATGTTCAAGATTGGAAACCAGGTGAAACCCTGCTGCTTTCTGGAAAAATGTTGACTGGTCGCGACGCCGCTCATAAACGTATGGTGGATATGATCGCCAAGGGTGAAGAACTGCCGGTAGATATGACCGGACGCTTTATTTACTACGTAGGTCCTGTTGATCCGGTTCGGGATGAAGTTGTAGGTCCCGCTGGGCCAACCACAGCTACACGCATGGATAAGTTTACTCGCACTATGCTTGAGCAGACGGGATTAATGGGCATGATTGGTAAGGCTGAGCGCGGTCCAACGGCCATTGATGCGATTAAGGATAATGAAGCTGTTTATCTTATGGCAGTGGGTGGTGCTGCTTACTTGGTATCAAAGGCAATTACAGATGCTAAAGTGGTTGCCTTTGAAGATTTGGGTATGGAAGCAATCTATGAATTTGAGATTATTGATATGCCCGTTACCGTGGCGGTTGATTCTAAGGGTGAATCAGTACATCGCACTGGGCCACAAATATGGAAAGCCAAGATAGAAGAACATGCTTTAAAACTATAGTTAACATAGCCTTAAACTTATAGTTAAAGGGTGTTGTTAAATGCTTGGTTGTTAACATAACTTTTTGATTAGTATATAAAAAACCGGAGCCTAGTTGCTTCGGTTTTTTTTCGAAAACTGTTTATGCTGTAAATTAAAGTTGAATCTAAGTAGTATTTTTTACATAAAAGTGACATTTTCTTTATAAAAATCAGCTGATAGCGCAGGAAAAATCATCCAAAATATACTATTATTGCGTCAACTGCCAAGCGGGCGGTACAGGTGGAGACATCTGTATGTTTAGTTTTAATAGGAATTTACGGGGAAGATCATGAAAAAGTTGTTTGCTGCAATGGGTTCATTGTTGCTGTTGGGTTCTGTAGCTGTTCAGGCTCAGGAAGGTTTTTACGTCGGTCCATCATTGAGCTACCTCAACCTGGATAGTAAGCGGGTTGTAAATGGTCACGATGAGTCAGGTGTTTTAGGTTTAAACTTGGGCTATCGTTTTTTGAATAACTGGGCCATAGAAGCCGGTTATGGTAGCGATATTGCTGCTGATGAAATCGATATCGCTCAATTGAATGCTTATCGTTATCTAGGTGATGACGATGACGGCTGGCGCCCCTATGTTCTTGCCGGTCTGAGTTACTTTGACCGTGAAGGTGAGAGCAACCTGCAAAATCATGAAGAATACACAACTCAAGCACAAGTTGGTTTTGGTTTGGCTAATATGATTACCGACCACCTTGAATTCCGTGGCGATGTACGTATGTTCCATAAAATCAGTGGCGGTAATGAAGGTGTTAATGATGCTGCCATTAACTTTGCGCTGAACTACTACTTTAATGATCCAGCACCAGCTCCTGCTCCTGTAGCAGAGCCTGTTAAAGAGCATGCACCCGCACCTGTTGCTGAGCCAGAAACACGCACGATCACTGTTAAACTTCATGTGGAGTTTGAAACAGATAAAGACATCGTTCGTGCTATTTACGGTGATGAACTGAATGCAGTAGCAAATGCTATGAAGGCTCAGGAAGACATTACTTTGGTTCTCGAAGGACACACAGACTCACGTGCCAGCGAGAGCTATAACCAAGATCTTTCTCAACGTCGTGCTAATGCTGTGAAAGCCAGGATTGTAGAAGAATATGGTATTGATGCTAGTCGTATTTCAGCTGTAGGCTACGGTGAAAGTAAGCCTGTTGCAGATAATGCTACTGCAGAAGGTCGTGCTCGCAACCGTCGCGTTGTAGGTGAAATGACTTACTCTGAGGTGGTCGATTAATTTGACTGCTAATTTGGCTACATAGTCATTTCTGATTTAAAAAACGGCATCTAAACAGATGCCGTTTTTTTTGGCTTATAGATTTTAAATTTGTACACTTAAAGCTTATATGTTTTAAAGCTACGGATTAAAAACAAAAGATTAAACAACTGCTAGGAAGCATGATGGCAAACACACTGTATTGGCATGATTATGAGACATTTGGTATTGATCCTTCCCGAGATTGCCCTTCCCAGTTTGCCGGTGTTCGTACCAATGAAAAGCTTGAGGTCATTGGTGAGCCTCTTTCGCTTTATTGCCAACCGCCTGTAGATCGTTTGCCTTCACCAATGGCCTGTTTGGTGACAGGGATTACGCCACAAATTGCTTTAGATAAAGGGCTTCCCGAGAATAAGTTTATTGAGCAAATACACCGAGAGTTTTCCATGCCTGGTACTTGTGGCGTAGGGTATAACAGTATTCGGTTTGATGATGAGGTCTCTCGTTACACACTATATCGCAATTTTTATGATCCCTATGAACGGGAGTGGAAACAGGGTAATTCTCGGTGGGACATTATCGATATGGTTCGGCTGGCCAGGGCCTTACGGCCAGAAGGTATTGAGTGGCCTAACTATGAAAATGGTTCACCCTGTTTCAAGTTGGAACGATTAACGGAAGTAAACCATATTAGTCATGATAGTGCTCACGACGCGTTGTCCGATGTTTTGGCAACCATAGCTATGGCCAAGTTGGTCATGACTAAACAGCCTAAACTGTATGATTATATTTACCAGTGTCGAAAAAAACGCAAAGTAGCAGAGTTGGTGGATTTAAATCGCCGTAAACCTTTTTTGCATGTGTCGGGTCGGCTGCCAAGGGAAAATGGTTATACTGCTTTAATGATGCCTTTGGTTCGGCACCCCACCAATAAAAATTCCATTATTTGTTTTAACCTGATGGGTAATGTTGAGGAATTAATAAATCTGAGTGCAGAAGAAATTCAACAACGCTTGTTTACTCGTGCCGAAGAATTGCCTGAGGATGTTGAACGAATTCCACTTAAAGGTGTGCAATTAAATCGATGTCCTGTAGTAGCTACACCAAAATTGCTGGATGCTAATTCGGCTAAACGTTTGGATATCTCCCTAGAACAATGTGAAAAAAATTGGCATTTATTGCAACAACAGGATGTGTCCTCAAAATTAGAGGCAGTTTTTTCGGGGCAAGTATTTGAACCAACAGATAATCCAGAGCGTCAACTTTATGAAGGTTTTCTTGACGATATAGATAAGGAATTATTACCTGAAGTGAGAAGGGCTTCTGCTGAAGAATTAGCATCAGATTCTGTGCATTTTCGCGATCAGCGCTATCAGCAGCTGTTATTTCTTTATCGAGCAAAGAATTACCCTGAAAGTTTAAATGAGAGTGAGCGTAATGATTGGGAAGAGATTCGCTTTCAACGATTGACTAATCCTGGGGAGGGTTATTTAACACTCGATAGTTATTCTGCAGAAATAGAGGAATTGCTCGCTAAGGATGGTTTGTCAGAACGAGACAGAAATATTCTGAGAGCACTAGAAGATTGGGGGCAGCAGGTATTGTAGTTATGTTTAAAAATTTAGCCCAAACCTTTCTTATTTTGCCGTAAAGACAATTGTTTAGCTGTGTTTTTTTACTCTTTGTGACTCTTAGTCACTCTGGTTCAGGCTAGGTAAAGTCGTTAGAATGCACCGGTATATTATGTTGATAAGAATATGTAACTGGGGGAAGTGTGGAGTTTAAAGGTACAAGTATTCTTTCTATCAGCCAATTTGAGCGGGCAGATATCGACAATATCTTCCGTGTTGCTGATCGAATGGAGCCCTATGCACAGCGCCAAAAAATAACCAGAGTGTTAGATGGTGCAATTCTCGGCAACATGTTTTTTGAAGCCAGTACCAGGACACGAATCAGTTTCGGCAGTGCTTTTAATCTTTTGGGTGGTGAAGTCAGAGAAACGGTTGGTTTTGAGGCTTCCGCTTTGGCCAAGGGTGAATCCTTACAGGATACAGCGCGGGTTCTTTCTGGCTTTAGCGATATTATTTGTATGAGGCACCCGGAGTCAGGTTCCGTTGCTGATTTTGCCAGCTCCAGTCGTGTTCCAGTGATCAATGGTGGTGATGGTAGTAACGAACACCCCAGTCAGGCATTACTGGATCTGTATACTATAGAGAAAGAATTAAAAGGTTTGGGTCGTAGCCTTGATGGTTTACGTATCGCCATGATTGGTGATTTAAAGCATGGCCGAACAGTGCATTCTCTCTGCAAATTATTGATGTTGTTTAATAATGTGTCAGTCCAGTTGGTTTCTCCAGAAGAGCTGGCGATGCCCGGTGATATAGTTGAATCCATGCGTCAGGCAGGTGTTTCTGTTACGGAGTCAGACAAAATCGAATCCAGTATTTCCCATGTTGATATTGTTTACTCGACAAGGATTCAGGAAGAGCGGTTTTCCAGCAAAGATGAAGCTGACCTGTATCGAGGCAAGTTTCGTTTAAATCAGGCTATTTATACCTCCAATTGCGAACCGAATACGGTGATTATGCATCCACTGCCCAGAGACTCCAGGGCGGAAGCTAATGAGTTAGACAGTGATTTGGATAACAATCCTAATTTGGCCATCTTTCGTCAGACTGATAATGGTTTATTAGTTCGTATGGCGCTGTTTGCGATGATCTTAGATGTATCTCATTTGGTGGATAAATATGCCTCCGAAGTACTTTGGTATAATCCACGTTAGTAGGCAAGCTTAGTCAGCAAACCCTTGGCTAGATATATCTGTTACTGATAATAAAATGACCTTATTTTTGGTCGAACCAAAACAAATACCGAATATATAAAAAAGTATCGATCCTATAAGTCGACCCTATAAAAAGTTGCCCCGTTTACTATGAATGAATTTGATGATATCCGCCCTTATCGTGATGATGAGGTTTCTGGAGTACTAACTCGATTATCTGAAAACCGGGAATTTATCGATACACTGCTTTCTATCAAATACCCCAAAATATTTCGTTGGGCCCCCTGGTTAATGCGCCCTGTTATTTCCCGGGCATTACGACATGCCTTTAGAAAAATGAGTACGGTGCAGGATCTTCATGATGCCATGAGGGCGAACTTGGAAAACCTGTTGACTGATATTGGAACGAAGGTGACTGCATCGGGGCTAGATAAGTTGAATAAAGACACTGCTTATCTGTTTATCAGTAATCACCGTGATATTGCGATGGACCCGGCATTTGTCAACGTTGCACTCTATGATGACGGACGAGACACTGTTCGTATTGCCATCGGTGATAACTTACTGACCAAACAATTTACCTCCGATCTTATGCGGGTAAATAAAAGTTTTATTGTTAAGCGTTCGGTAACGGGGCGGCGGGATAAGTTGGCGGCACTAATACAGTTGTCCCGCTATATTCGTTATTCCCTGACAGAAGAGAAAGTATCGACTTGGATTGCACAGCGTGAAGGGCGAGCGAAGGATGGCATGGATAAAACAGAGCCCGCATTATTAAAGATGTTGGCGCTGAGCAAGCAAAAAGAGCAAACCTTTGCGGATGCTATTCGTGAGCTTAATGTTGTTCCTGTGGCGATTTCCTACGAATTTGATCCATTGGATGCAGCTAAGGGAATGGAGCTCCATGAAAAGCAGACTGAAGGTAGCTATGAGAAAGATGAGCATGAAGACTTTCTCAGTATTTACAATGGCATTGTTGGGCGAAAAGGCGCAGTCCATGTTGCTTTTGGTGAACCAATGACAACCAATATTGATTCAGCTGATGATATGGCTGCTGCAGTAGATCGGCAGGTCATCAGCAATTATCACCTTCACCCGACTAATTTTCTTGCCTATGAGAAATTGCATGAAATGAATGCAGAGGTTGATGTCTGGAAGGCAGAATTGAATTGCGACTGGGCAGCCATAACCCGTGAGTTTGAGGAACGCATTAGTGCTATTCCCACAGAATGCCGCGACATTGTATTGGGAATGTACGCCAACCCCATTTGTCAAAAATTGAATCTTTCCTGAAGTGCTTGATTCAGAACTGAAAGAAGAAATTCAGCAAGGCTATCGGCAGTTTCTGTCGAGCAACGAGTTAAATCCTCGGCTAGGTCAAAAACAAATGATCGCTGCCATTGCCAATGGATTAGGTGAAATTGAAGAGGATGATACTGGCAATCGGACATCGGATAATGGCATTTGTGTGGTTGAAGCTGGAACAGGTACCGGTAAGACCATTGCCTATTTGTTATCGACATTACCCATTGCTCGAAAGTTAGGTAAGCAGGTTGTGGTGGCGACGGGCACAGTGGCCCTTCAAGAACAACTGGTTAATCGAGATATCCCCTCCTTATTAAAAAGCGCAGGCTGGGGTTCAGGTAAAAGCTCAGGTGACGGCTATAGCATTGCCCTGGCCAAGGGTCGTGGCCGTTACCTTTGTCCGCTCAGGCTTGAGCAATGCCTGGATACGGCAACCGCAAAAGATAGCGGTGCTTTTTTGTTTGAAGATGAAATTACCTTTAACCCTACCAGCCATATTATTGCCAGTTACCGGGCAATGGATAAAGAATTAAAACAAGAAAATTGGGCCGGCGATCGTGATAGTTGGCCGGAGTCTATTGAAGATGTGGATTGGCAACCACTGACGGTTGATCGTAGGCAATGTACTGGTAGACGTTGCCGTTATATCCGTGAGTGTTGTTTTTTTAAAGCGCGGGATGAGCTGGAAGAGTCGGAATGTATTGTTGCTAACCACGATTTGGTTATGGCAGATCTGGCTTTGGGTGGTGGTGTAATTTTACCTGCCCCAGAAAATACCATTTACATCTTTGATGAAGGTCACCGAATTAGTGCTACAGCATTAAATCATTTTTCTGGCCAGTGCCGTTTAAAAAGCACCATCAATTGGCTGAGCCGTATTCAAAAACAAATTGCAGGGCAATTACCTTTATTGGTGAATACACCAGATATGGCTAATCGCCTGGAAAAAATTGCTGATATTGCTAGTGCATCTGAAAAACTGCTTGGGATCAGTTATCCCTTATTTGAGAAGTTTCTGGATCAGAATGATACTGATAATAGGGCGAGGGAGACGAGAGGGGCGAACAACTTCAGTGGTCCTACTGATGATATTCGCTGGGTCTTTCCGGGGGGTGATCCCGGTGATGAAATCAGGGAAATGGCTGAGCATATTTCAGAGCACTTAAGCACCTTGATTTCTCTGTTGGATACCTTGTCTAACCAGATTGGTGAGGCTATGGATGAACCCCATTATCCACTCCCTAGGGTTGATTTAGAGCAGTTGTTTCAGCAGGTAGGTGTATGGCAAAGCCGAGTTGAAGGAACTCAACGGCTTTGGCAGAGTTATTCGCAGAGCGATGCACATAGTGGTAGTAAGAATGATAGTAAAAGTAGCTATGATGAAAAACCAAATCGAGGTACAAAGTCTCCCAATGCGCGATGGTTAACTCTGGAAGAAGGTGTTGGCGGCAATATGGATATTCGCCTATCCGCATCACCTACAGATGCCGGGGGTATCTTTCAGGCAAATTTGTGGCAACGTTGTTTTGGTGCGGTGATAACATCAGCCACACTAAGAACATTAGGCAGTTTTAGTAATTTTCAGCAACGTTGTGGTTTACCCGAATACGCGCAGTGCACTGCGGTGGAAGGTGCTTTTGATTTTGCTCGAGTGGGTGTTTTGTCTGTGCCTGATATTGGCGTTGACCCCAGCGATGCCAGAGGGCATACCGATGCATTGATTGAAAAAATACCAGAATTGATTAATTGGGATGAAGGCTCTTTGGTGTTGTTCTCATCCAGAAGGCAAATGGATTTAGTCTGTGAGCAGTTACCAGCAGAGTATTTAGATCGTGTATTAGTGCAAGGCCAATGGGGTAACCAGGAAATTGTTAGGCGCCACAAAGAGGCTATTGATCAAGGGAAGGGTAGTGCTATTTTCGGGCTGGCCAGCTTTGCCGAAGGCATGGATTTTCCCGGTGATTACTGTCGCCATGTGATTATTGCCAAAATTCCCTTTGCCGTACCCGATGATCCGGTTTATTCGACATTGTCAGAATGGCTAGAACAAAAGGGTAGCAACCCATTTATGGATTTAATGCTGCCGGACGCATCACTGCGTTTACATCAGGCTTGTGGCAGATTGATTCGTACAGAAACGGATACTGGCAGAGTCACTATTTTAGACCGCCGAATTATTACAAAACGTTATGGAAAACAGCTGCTTGCCGATTTGCCGCCATTTGGGCGAGATTTTAGTTAAAGGGTTTGGGTATCTGAAGGGTGTTCTGAGGGTGATAGCAGCTAGAAGAACTTTTTCTTTAGGATACAGCGTCGTGAATATTTTTTATTTCCCCAAGCCGTTGTTCTATAGCTTGTTGAATTCCAGGCACATCTAGTCCAGCCGAGGCGAGTTGCTGCTGATGGCTTCCATGCTCTACAAATAGATCGGGCAGGCCGATGTGCATCATGGGTACAACAATGCCTTCACAGGCGAGATGTTCGCTAACAGCAGCACCTGCGCCGCCTTGTGTTGTATTTTCTTCCAATGTCACCAATAGATCATATTTTTCAGCCAGCTTATTGATTAATCCTGTATCTAGTGGCTTCACAAAACGCATATCTGCCACAGTAGTATTAAGCTGTTCTGCTACTTCAAGGGCGGCGGGTAGTAGTGTGCCAAAATTAAGAATGGCTACGTGGTTTCCTTCCCTACGGATAACTCCCTTTCCTAGTGGCAGAGTAGCCATCTCTTTTTCTATGGTGACACCTGGGCCTGTACCTCTTGGATAGCGCACGGCAGATGGGCCTTTATGAATAAAACCGGTATAAAGCATTTGCCGTGTTTCATTTTCATCAGAAGGAGTCATAACGACCATATTGGGAATGCAGCGAAGGTAAGTTAGGTCAAAGCTACCTGCATGGCTTGCACCATCCTCACCTACAAGCCCAGCACGGTCGATACCAAACATAACGTCTAGGTCTTGTAACGCTACGTCGTGGATAAGTTGATCATAGGCACGTTGTAGAAATGTTGAGTAGATGGCAACAACAGGTTTGATACCTTCACAGGCCAATCCTGCAGCCAGGGTTACCGCATGCTGTTCAGCAATGGCAACATCGTGAAAACGGTCGGGAAAACGTTTGGCAAATTCTACCATGCCCGAGCCTTCACACATGGCGGGTGTAATACCCACTAGACGCGGCTCTTTTTCTGCCATATCACAAAGCCAATCACCAAATACCTGTTGGTATTTTTTCTTGGGAGGAGTGACGACAGCAGAAGGCTGGGAAACAGCTACCTTTGGTTTATTTTTTGGCTCAATTTTATTGAGGGCATGGTATCCCACCGGATCTGCCTCTGCGGGTGCAAAGCCTTTCCCTTTTTGGGTGATGGTGTGCAGCAGAATAGGGCCGGGCAGTGTTTTTAAGTTATTTAGGGTTTGCACTAATAAGGGCAGATTATGGCCGTCAATAGGGCCAATATAGTTGAACCCCAGTTCTTCAAACACAATGCCTGGTGCGACCATAGCTTTTAGGTGTTCTTCAGTTTTTCGTACAAATGTCGCTGCAGAGGGAACTGAGCGCAGTACTTTTTTCCCACCTTCGCGAATGGTGTTGTAAAAACGGCTGGACCAGATTTTTGAAAAATAGGTGGCAAGCCCCCCAACATTATGGGATATCGACATGTTGTTGTCGTTTAACACTACCAGCAAATTAGCGTCGGTATGAGCGGTATGGTTGAGTGCTTCGAAAGCCATACCTGCTGTCATTGCCCCATCGCCAATAACCGCAACAGTTTTTCTATCCTCTCCATTCATAGCAGAGGCCAGGGCCATACCTAGAGCAGCACTGATAGAAGTGCTCGAGTGGCCAACACCAAAGGTGTCATATTCACTCTCATCTCGTTTTGGAAATGCCGAAAGCCCTTTTGCCTGGCGGATAGTGGGCATTTCGTCTCGGCGGCCTGTCAGGATTTTATGGGGGTATGCCTGATGACCTACATCCCAAACTAGGCGGTCATGGGGGGTGTTTAAAATATAATGGAGGGCAATGGTTAATTCTACGGTGCCAAGTCCGGCACCAAAATGCCCGCCGCTTTTACCGACACTAAATAGCAGATAAGCTCGGAGCTCATCGGCGAGTTCAAGTAGTTGATCTTCATCTAGTTCCCGCAGGTGAAATGTGTTCTCAATGGTGTCGAGTAACGGTGTTTCCGGGCGAATCAACGGTATGTCGTTAAAGGTTTTGGCCATGTATCTGGGATCTAAAATTTGGGCTGCAATATTACACCAAAATGATGGGCGAGGCTTTTCCTGTGAGCGTTATTTAATGAAGTTGGTTATCTCTCAGCGTCAGATCAATGGTCTCGAGACACAATATAGTCTGCGACGGCTCGGAGTTGGTCTGCACTATGATCAAAAATAGCAAGGGCATTAATGGCTTCGACGTGTAGTTGTTGCGCCTTTTCTTTTGCGCCATCTAAGCCGAGCAAAGCGGTGTAGGTCGGTTTGTTAAGGGCTTGATCAGCGCCTTGTTGTTTTCCAAGAACGGCTGTATCACTGATAACATCGAGAATGTCGTCCTGTACTTGAAAAGCTAATCCTATGGCGCGCCCATAAGTTTCCAGAGCAGAAAGTTGATCTGTTGTCGTATTTCCAGTTGATAGGGCTCCCATCGTAATACTGGCCAGAATCATCTCACCTGTCTTTTTATGGTGCATATGTTCCAATTGTTGCAAATTAAGCGTTTGGTCAACAGATGAAATATCAATGGCCTGGCCTTCCACCATGCCTTCAGCACCGGCTGCTTTTGCTAGGCAAGAAATTAACTGAAGTGAAGTTTTAGGTTGAATGTGCTGCAATTTTGTCAGCTGTTCAAAGGCTAGCGATTGAAGAGCATCACCAGCTAGTATGGCCGTTGCTTCATCATATGCGATATGGCAAGTTGGTTTTCCTCGGCGCAAATCATCGTCATCCATTGCAGGTAGGTCATCATGAATTAACGAGTAGGCATGGATCAATTCCACTGATGAGGCAACCAAATCAGTATCTTGATTAATCCCCCCCAGGGCTTCAGCTGCCGCGTAGGATAAAACAGGGCGAATGCGCTTTCCGCCGTTAAGTACACTGTATCGCAGAGCGCTCTTTAGTTGGTTTGAAGAGCTAGGCTGATTTGTAGGATCTTCTGGATCAGGAAGCAAATAGTCGAGTTGTTGGTTGACTCGTTGTTGGCAAAGCTTCAAAAAATCAGGAAAGGATTGCTCTGCCATTAGTCATTCTCTGGCTCATAAGGCTCTTGTTCGAAATTCTTGGGCTTGTCTGACCCCTTGGTTAGCATTTCCACTTTAAGTTCAGCATCTTTGAGTGCTTTTTGGCACTCGCGAGTAATCTTGATGCCATCTTCAAATGCTTTGAGTGAATCTTCCAGACTTAAAGTCCCTTTCTCCATATCATTAACAAGTGATTCAAGCTGATCAAGCTTTTTCTCAAAATCAATGGATTTCTTGCGAGCGGCCACTGTAATACCTCCAAAAATCAAGGTGCAACACTAACTGAGCAGCGGTATAGGGTCAATTTATACAAAGTATTTTTCTGGATTGGTTCGATGTAGGATATTTCCTACATCAAAAGCAGAAAAAGGCCAATAGTTACTTGGAGGCAAAAGGCGGATAGTTAATGTCGCAAGGATGCTACTGCACATGGAGGTGTAGTTACATGGAAGAACAAGGATGTTGAGTTCTTTTGCACAATGCTTGGAAAGCATATTTCCTATACTGCCTTGAAGCCCTGATGCATTTATGTATCAGGGCTTTATTTTTCCCTTTTTATTTTTGTTGACAGTTATTTGTTCCCAGTTATTATGGGGCTACAAACTATTTTTTTGTAAGCTGTTTTAGGGGAAATTCTTTTAGGGGGAGCGCCTTCAAAGCATACGCTTTCAACAAACTATATTTAAAAATACTAGCGCTATTTGTTACTCCAAAACTATTTGTTCTTACAAGAATAGTGGCTCAGTGTTCAGAAAGTCCCAGACATCCGAGTATGTTTGGGAACGTAATTACTACCCCCCAATTTTTTAGACCTCATCAATTAACGTTGATGGGGTTTTTGCTTTTCTGGGGTATCCGTTTTCCAAAATTATCTTTCTGGGATTTATGTTGTCCAAGTAATAGTTGTATCCGATTTATTCTTTTAGGGCAGGTTACCGATATGAAGACATGTACTGGGGTAGGACATAATGCAGCCTAGAATCCTACGTCTGAATATGGCAGGCCAGCCTATTGAATGGTTGGACTGGCAGGATGCTGTCTGCTTGTATGCTAGAGAGATTGTTGCTTGGACCCTGGGTGATGAAGTTAAAAGGGTGAAGGGCGGTTATTCCAGAGTTGATGGAGTTCAATCACAGGTGATTTTACCTAGTATTATTGCATGTAGTGGTGAACACCTTGCGAGGCCAAGAACAAATTACCCCCTAAGTAACCCGGCGTTGTTTGCTCGTGATGGTTACTTGTGTATGTACTGTGCGAAAGAATTTTCACCATCGTTATTAACCCGTGACCATATTGTTCCAACATCCAGGGGCGGGAGTGATCGGTGGGAAAATGTTGTGGCAGCTTGTCGTCGATGTAACCAATACAAATCTAATTTTTTGCTTGAAGAAATTAGAATGGATTTAGTCGCTTTACCATACCGACCAAATAATGCGGAATACTTAGCACTGATTAATTCTCGGCGCATATTAGGCGATCAAATGGAATTTTTGCGTAGCCAGTTTTCCAAAAATTCTCGCTTATTATAATTACCAGCCGTGTGCTAGTTTGAGCTTCAACCGTAGTTTTTTAATGATTGATAATGGTTTGAGCAAGCATGATCAATATAAGCAGTGGACAGCAGTAACGTACATAACCTGGCCATATTTTCCAAAAGAGTGAGACTTCTATTCGGGGGTGGCCATTGCGAATTTCATTAAGAATTTGATCACGATGCCACACCCATGTGGCAAAGATACACATCATAAGACCTAGTAGTGGTTGGCTATATTCTGTTGTTAAGGTAACAACCAAGCCAAATAATGGATCAAAATTCATAATAATTAATGAGCTAATTGCAAAGGTTATTGTGCCTATCAGCCAAGCTGCTTTGTGTCGATGAAGATTGTGGTTTTCTATGGCGTAGGAAACCGGAACTTCCAGCATTGAGATAGAAGATGTAAGTGCTGCAATGGTCATGAGGCTAAAGAAAACCAAGCTAATCACAAGCCCGGCAGCCTCCATTCCTTGAAAAAGAGAAGGTAGGGTTTGGAATATTAAGTCAGGTCCGGCAATCAAATGCCCCGTTTCATTGTATATGGTTAAACCTTTCTGTTGCGCCACGAATATTGCTGGTATTACTAGTAGCCCCGCAAGAAAGGCAATTGATGAATCGACCAATGTAACGATAGCGCCCATGGTTGGCAGGTTCTCATTTGGGCTGAGATAAGAGCCATAGATCAGCATTGTACCTACGCCCAGAGAGAGTGAAAAAAAAGCTTGCCCTAAAGCACTGGCAATTAATTTGGGGTCACTGATTTGGTTAAAATCGGGTATCAGGTACAGCTTAAGTCCTTCTATGGCACCTTCCTGTAACATGACATAAACAATGAGCGCCACCATGAGTGCCAACATAGATGGCATTAAACGGCATGACCACTTCTCTATGCCTTGTTCAACACCGGCTCTTATAACTATGGTTGTGAGTACTATAAATAACGCACTAAACAGTAAATTTCTTGATCGACTAAATTCGGTTAGCCAGGTAGAGGTGGATGTAAGGCCCGCAGTTGTTGCTAATGGTTCGAGTAAGTAAGCAAGCATCCAGCCTGCGACAATACCGTAAAAGCTTAAAATCAGGGTGGCAGTTGTAATGGCATAAAACCCAGTTAGCCTTCCTATATTTTTTGATATTTTTCCGTTGGAAATTTTTTGCAGTGCATTGGCCATGTTGGATTTTGCATGGCGTCCAATAATGAGTTCAGCCATAAGTGCAGGGTAGGCTAGGCAAAATGCTAAAATGAAGTAGATGAGAACAAAGGCGCCGCCACCATTTTCTGCGGCGTTGGTTGGAAACCCCCAGATATTACCTAACCCCACAGCGGACCCTGATGCTGCCAATATAAAACCGGATTTAGATGAAAATTGTCCGCGGGTTGAACCCATAGCCCTGATTCCTGCGCTTAGTTCTGTTTTCTATGTCGGTATCAGGGCTATGGTACTGTTTTTGAAAACGATAGAGAATAAATTAACAAGGTTGTGAATTTTATAGTAAGTATTTCAAAGTGTGTTTTTAAGTACAATTTTTCCAGTATGGCCGAAGGTCTCCATAAGTGTATGGGCTTTTATGGCTTCAGATAAGGGTAATACTGAATCGACAACAGGTACTATTTTTTTCTCGTTTAGAAAATTCAACATGGCACCAAATTCTGCATTACTCCCCATCGTTGTTCCCTGAATACGTGTGTGATTAAAGAAGAGTTTGCCCATTGAAAGTCCTTTGCTGGCATTTCCTAGAGTAGCACCAAAAAAGACATATCGCCCGGCAGGTAATAGTGTGTCCAGAATGCTGTTTAGACCATCGCCTCCTGCGCTGTCAATAACGGCGTTGAATCCGCCTGAGAGTGTTTTTAGCTTTTTATAACACTCGGGATCTTTGTAATTTTCACCTGCATTTACACCTAGTAATTTGGCGGCATCAATTTTTTCCTTACTGCTGCTGGTGACATAAACTTCTGCCCCCAAGTTTAGGCACCATAAAATGGCAAAAGTGGAAACACCACTACCTGCACCTGTAACTAAGACTTTATCGCCCAGTGAAACTTCCGCATGGGTAACGACTGATCGCCAAGCTGTTAGCCCAGCAAGGGGGACCGCCGCAGCTTGTTCCCAGCTTAAATGCTTGGGTTTTGGGTAAATATCTGTTGCCGGAGTACAGATATATTCGGCAAAAGTTCCTTGGTCTGGCATCCCTAGCACTCTAAAATTGGGGCTATAACTGGCTTCGCTTTCCCCCCAGTCTCTTGCGGGGTAAAGCACGACCTCTTGGCCAATTAAATTAGAATCTACGCCACTTCCAACTTCTTCTATGATGCCGGCACCATCAGATCCAGCAATACAGGGTAATTTCATGCCCGGGTATTTGCCCAGAGTGATCCAATAGTCACGCCGATTCAAAGCTGATGTTTGCAAGCAGACTCTTACCTCTCCAGGTTTTGGTTGGGGTGTGTCGACGTCCTGTATTTGTAAATGTTCAGGACCTTTAGGTTCTGTTAATACGACAGCTTTCATTGGTCGAGTCTCCGGGTTATTTAATTACCACATCAGAAATATTACGCTCAAGCTAGTTGCTAAAAGCAAACCTACTTGTGATGGCTTCAAATTGCTAGTTGACTAAGGTCTATGGTTGTTAATTGATTTTTTGGTGCCATATTGAATACCAAGGTTTCAATAGCTATTCTTTTAGTGGAATAGCTCGTTTATTAATGACTTAAAGAACAAGGTTCATTATGTATAAAAATATCTTGGTTCCCACTGATTTAGCAGACAAGAGTGAAAGTTCAATTAGGGCAGCATTAGAGCTTGCCTCACAAGAATCTGGGTGTGTTGAACTATTACATGTTGTTGAAAAAATGGGGGGTGAACCCGATGGGGAAATAGAAGGTTTTTATTCTAAGTTGGGAGAAGAGGCGAGTCAGAAGTTGACTGATTGGCAGCAGAAATTTCAAGCAGAGTATCCTCGAACAACTGTAAATAAAACGATTTTGGTTGGCAAGAGAGCGCAGGAAATTCTTGAATTTTGCCAAGAAAAAGAGATTGATCTAATTGCGATGACATCACGTACTTTTAATGTGAATGGAGATGATAAAGAGACATTTGGGGTGGGCACCTTAAGCCATAAAGTTGCACTTTTTGCTCCGGTCTCTGTGCTTGTTGTCCGTTAGGTTCCATTACAAAAATAGTCCACTTTAATAAAGGAAAAACCGCTGGAATTATTTATAAAATTATTGGTCTCAGTGAAACTTGTAAACGCGTTAGCTATTATTTTTTGCAAATTCATAAGGCTAAAGAGCTACTTAATGTTTGGCAGGTACAAAATTTAGTTAGAAATAAAGAGAACAAAATAGTAATCGTTAGGAGTAATTACTTATGCAGAAAGTAAGACAGCTTTTAGTCTTAGTATCCATGATTTGTTGTATGTCTTTGACACAGGCTGGACTGCCATTGGCTGATGCCTCTGGTAATAAATTGCCCTCGCTTTCCCCTATGTTAAAGCAGGTAAATCCTGCTGTTGTTAATATTTCTACATTTTCAACGAGAGAGGCACAAAACCCATTATTAAATGATCCTTTTTTTCGTCGTTTTTTTAATGTTCCTGATCAGGAACAATTTCAGCAGAGAGAACCAAAGAAACGAGAGCAGAGTGCAGGATCCGGTGTTATCGTTGATGCCAAAAAAGGCATTGTGATAACAAATTACCATGTCATCAAAGGAGCAGATGAGGTACAAGTTTCTTTAGTTGATGGCAGGGCATTCACAGCAGAAGTAAAGGGAGCTGATCCCGAACTGGATATTGCTATTCTCAAGGTTGATGCTAAGAATTTAGCAGAAGTCTCTCTTGGAAATTCAAATGATTTGGAAGTGGGTGACTTTGTCGTTGCCATCGGAAACCCATTTGGTTTGGGGCAGACGGTAACAACGGGTGTTGTTAGTGCTTTGGGGCGGACTGGCTTAGGTATAGAGGGCTATGAGAATTTTATTCAAACCGATGCATCTATTAACCCTGGAAACTCAGGTGGTGCTTTGGTCAATCTTAAAGGAGAGCTGATTGGTATTAATACAGCAATTATTGCACCTTCTGGAGGAAATATAGGTATTGGTTTTGCCATTCCCATGAATATGGCAAAAGCCAGTATGGATCAAATCCTTGTTCATGGCGAGGTAAAGCGTGGACAGCTAGGGATTGGTATTCAGGAAATTACACCAGAGCTTAGGGAGGCATTTGGCCTAAAGAATGGTCAGCAAGGTGTATTGGTCACTGGTGTTACAGAAGGTTCTGAGGCGGAAAAGGCCGGTGTTAAAGCTGGCGACGTTGTTATTGCCGTAGATGATCGAAAAACTATTTCGGCTGGGCAATTGCGCAGTCAGATAGGTATTAAGGAAGTGGGTGAAGAAGTAACATTAACGGTGCTCCGTGATGGTAAAGTCAAAAAACTTAAAGTAGAAGTTGGGGAGCCCCAGGAACTTTCTAGCTTAAGTCATAAATTACATTCCTTGCTTGAAGGAAGTAGTTTTGAAAACAATCCTGATGGTGACGGTGTTGTTGTTGCCGGGCTTTCCAGAAACTCCCGGGCTGCTTATAGTGGATTACGTCCTGGTGATATCATAACGGGTGCTAACAGAAAGCGTGTGACTGATTTAGAGAGCTTTAAGAAGGCCTTGTCCCTTAATCAGCAATCCGTGCTATTACAGATTAGCCGCAATGGACGACCTATGTATTTAGTCATTCGTTAACATGTTGCCCTGAACACTATTGGCTGAAACAATTATATATAGTTAGCTTAAAAATAAGTAAGGCCTGAATCACGATATAAAGTTGGTTCAGGCCTTTTTATATACAAGTACTTTCCTATAAATTTTCTTTCCTTCATTTATGGTAGATTAAAGTATCTTTGTTAGAACATTGATATGATTCACTTCTATTTTTTTATATCTCCGATATAACCTGTGTTAAAGCATTTTAACTACCCTATTGTTCTGTTGAGATTGAATAAGTAAACATGGATGAATTGAATTCCTCTAGCAGCATGTACCAAAAAATCATTATGGCACGACAGCCTATTTATGATGTCGATGTAAATATTGTTGCCTATGAGCTCTTGTTTCGAAATTGCACTGACAACCAAGCTGTAATCATCGATGGTGACGGTGCCACATCAGAGCTTTTGGTTAACCTGTATACCCATTTTGATGTTGATGAAGTGGTGGGTGGTAAGAAAGCTTATATTAATTTCACTAAAAAGCTCATCGAAGACCCTCCACCCTTCGACAAAAAAGGGTTTGTGGTAGAGGTACTTGAAGACATTGTTATTGATGATGACCTTGTTGAAAACCTGACAAAACTTGCAGATGCAGGGTATACCATTGCTCTGGATGACTATATTCATAATGAACAGAGCCATCGAATTTTACCCCTTGTTGATATTGTAAAAATAGATGTACTTGAGCTTGATGGTGAGGAGTTGGAGCGGCATGTGCAGCTTCTTAGACAATATGACGTCACGTTGTTGGCTGAAAAAGTCGAAACTCATGATATGTACAAACGTTGTTCCGGGTTGGGTTTTGAACTTTTTCAGGGATATTTTTTGTGCAAGCCTCAGATGATTTCTGGGAAAAAAGTCCCTGCCAGTAAGTTGCTGGTCATAGAATTACTTGGAAAGCTTCAAAATCCTGAGACAACCAATGAAGAGCTTGAAGCTCTTGTAAGCCGTGATCCTGTGTTAAGTTTTCAGCTATTAAAATTGGTCAACTCAGCCTGCTATATGCTGAACCATAAAATAGAGTCCTTGGCTCGAGCAATTACGTATTTGGGACTGAACCAAGTACGAAGTCTGGCTAGTTTATTAACGCTTTCAAATTTGTCTGATAAGCCAAGTGCGCTTAAACATCAATCGATCATCAGAGCCAAGATGTGTGAATTGCTGGGTGCGAAAATTATTCAGTCTGATGCATCAGTTATGTTCTCTGTTGGATTACTTTCAACCCTTGATGCTTACTTTGACCAGCCCCTTGAGAAAGTGATTGCCAGTATGCCCCTTCGAGAGGATTTGGTAGAGGCGCTGTTGAATTATTCAGGCGTGTATGGCGATATACTTCGCATTGTAATTGCTCTGGAGAGAGCAGAAGTTGACGGAATGGATTGGTCTTTTTTATCACGGAATAATGTGACGGCAGAAGATATCAACGAAATTTATCAGGAAAGTATAGTCTGGTGCCATACCTCAGGTTTTTAACGGACTACTACTTTTAACAGACTACTATATGGCTTTAGCAATAACGGCATAAAGCGGATCGCCATATTTGGGGCTGCAATCCATGAGAGTTATATCGTCAAAGCATTCTGCTTTTTCAAGAAATGACCTAATTAAATAAGCCCGTTGTTCATCCGAGAGATAAAGCCAAGCTGCCGTTGCTTTTGATTCAAAATAACGGTTTGAATAGGTGATGATAAGGGGGGAGCCTTTTTTTAATATCCTGCCCATGTCTTTTAATACAGTCACTGGGTCAATGAGATAATCAATTGAAACGCAGATAGCCGCTGCATCAAAGGAGTTTTCTGTAAAGGGTAGCCGTGGGTTTATATTTAAATCATGGACTACCCAACCATCTAACTGTTTATTACGAGCCATTTCTCTTTCATTCATTCCCAAACCAACGACATGGTTGTAACGAATATCTTCGGGTAGGTGGCTGAGCCAGCTACTCATCAGGTCTAAAATATCTGAGTTGGGTAAAAAGTATTGTCGATACAATTTAGTGACGGCATCTATTGCGCCTTGGTCAATGTGGCTAGTAAAGCGGGGAATTCTATAGAATTGGTCATCTGGCGTCTCATCCACCCGACGGAAAGCATCATCGGTCAGTTCCATTTTAATTTTTTTATTAAATTCCATAGAGCATTCCCGGGCTAAAAGGCTATAGAAAAAACATTTTCTTTGGTTCTCGTTAATATATGGTGCAATTTTGAGAGGTTGATGCACCTAAAGCAGGCGATTTATGTGTACCTTTTAGCATAACCTAAAAATGACAATCAATTGTTTGTCTGGTTAAGGTTTTAATGTAATGATTGAAAGGGCTAAATTTCTGTAAGTAACGAGTTGGAAGTAGCTAAATTATGACGAAAAATAACGAGATAGTTCATTTTAAGGGGCTTTCAAGTGCGGTTATTAACAAGTCAGTATTAGTCTCAGTTATTTCTATGTCTAGAAAATGGCTGGCGCTTCTTATTCTAGGTGTTTTAGTGTCAGGGTGTGGGAGCTCATTGCCAAAAGGTGAAATGAAGACTAAATCGCCCTGGGAAACCTTTGAGCAGGCAAAATCATCCTACGACAATATTATTCTCAACAGTACAACAACAGCCGATTTACAGGAGTTGGGATTTGATCCCTATAACACCCCGAATGTAAGAATTTTGTCTTACCTTGATATCCTTCAAAGGTTTAACCCTAACAATTCTGTAAGAGCAGAAGATCTACCGCCTACTGTCAGGGGATGTTTGGCTTCTCGGGAAGCTTGTCTTGCGTACGAGGCTACCCCAAGTTTTAGTTCAAGTGAACGCGTGGGTAATGTGGTGCTGGATCTTTTGAAGTTTAAGCGAGAGAGGATTGTTACCGGCTGGAGTTTTAATGCACTGATTGTTATTGATCATAATGTGGTCGTTTATAAAATTTGGAATGGCGTCCCCATGATTGACCAAAAAACTTCACGTAAAAACCCACTTGGACCATTACAAAATTCAGTAGGCTCGATGGGAGAAGGAGCGGTTGGGCTCTAGCTTTTGATAGGTTTACCAACACCTAATTAATATTTCGACTACAGGTTATTTCTTTGGTTGGATCCATTTTGCCATCGTAATAAATAAATCTTCCTTATTGAATGGCTTGGCTATATGGTCGTTCATCCCTGCTGCTAGTACGTCTTCTCTATCGCCGACCATAGCATTGGCGGTCATGGCCAGTACGGGTAAGTCCTGATATTTTTCTTGTTTGCGAATTTCTTGAGTTGCTTCATATCCATCCATAACCGGCATTTGGCAATCCATTAATACACCATCAAAAACCTGATCTTCGAGCATATCTAAAGCTTCCTGGCCATTAGTTGCCAGTGTTGGGATTAATTCATTATCACGAAGAACATGTAGGGCAACCATCTGGTTAAACTCATTGTCTTCTACCAAGAGAATTTTGGCTCCTCGTAATTGATTAATAGCTTGGTCAATATCTACATGACTTTGTGGTTTATGTTGAGTCGTCGTTTCTGGATTTTGTTGGATTCCCAAACTAACACTAAAGTGGAAGGTGCTACCTTCCCCCAATGTGCTCTCAACCCAGATTTCTCCACCCATTAACTCAGCTAATCGTCTTGAAATAGTTAGCCCCAACCCTGTACCACCATACTTACGTGTAGTTGAATTGTCGGCTTGAATAAAGGCTTGGAACAGGTTTTCCTGCTGTTCTGATGTCATGCCAATACCAGTATCTTGCACGCTGAAGTGCAATTTAATATGGCTTCGTTTTTGTGCCAGCAGGCGGACACTGACAACAATTTTTCCCTCATGGGTAAATTTCGCTGCATTGTTACCGAGGTTGATGAGGATTTGACCAAGCCGTAATGGATCCCCTGTCAGGGCTGTAGGTAGATCTTCTGGGATATCAAATATCAGATCTACACCAGTTTCTTCTATTTTTAGTTTGATTAAGTTGGATAGATCATTAAACACATCTTCCAGATTGAAGTTAATGACCTCTATATCCAGTTGATCAGCTTCAATTTTGGAAAAATCGAGAATGTCGTTGATGATACCCAACAAAGATTGAGCTGAACGGTTAACCGTATCTATATAGCTATGCTGCATTTCATTAAGTTCTGTTTGCAAAGCTAAATCAGACATCCCAATAATGGCATTCATTGGTGTGCGAATTTCATGTGACATATTGGCTAAAAATTCGGATTTAGCACGGTTTGCAGCTTCGGCAGCTTCTTTTGAGCGCAACAGTTCCCCTTCAACTCTTAAGTGCTCAGTTTGGTCTCGGGCGACAGCAACAATTATTTGAGGGTCATCACTTTTCGTACTTTTCATGCTATTTAGTATGATTTTAACCGGAAAGCAGGAGCCGTCCTTTCTTTCGTGTTCAGTATCAAATACGGTTGTTGAAAGATTGTTTTCTTTAAGTATTTGGGTGAAAAGTGAATTTAAATCTTCTTCTTCATATTTGGGTTTGATGTCGTGGGGGCCAAGCGCCATCAACTCTTCTCGTTGATAGCCTAGGCATTCCCACGCGGTACGATTGGAATCTATAAACTTCATTTGTTCTAAATCAATCAGGTAAATGCTGTCTGAAACCGCATCTAGAGCAGTTCTAAATCGAAGTAAGTCTTTATTTTGTCTAGCCAGTTCCAGTTCGGCATTTTTTTGTTCGGTAATGTCCTGCATAACGCCATGGACATTGGTCACATGATTGTTTTGGTCACGTATTACACTGGCAAGAACTCTTAACCATATGATTTTTCCATCGATAGGTCGGGTGTAGTGATATGTGACATCACATTTCGCATCGATATTTTCGAGGGATTGGGTAAATTCAGCGAGGGCTTTTTCCCCCAATTCTTTATTTGTTCGGATAACATTTTCTGTCCAATGGTCAACAGTTATGAAGCCCGTACCCGCGTGAGCTGTTTCACCCATTAAGTCGAATGTTCCATTGGTGAAATAAAAGCGATTCACATGGACAGAGTAGTTCATCCACCAAGAGCCCATACGAGCTAATGTCATTGCCATTTCGGATGAAAAATTAGCCTGCTCTAATTCAAGGGCTTGTTGCTTTTGATTGGTGATATCGGTGATTGCGCCTGCAGCTCGAAGAGATATACCATTCTCATCACGCAAGGATTTGCATCGGGCATTAAACCACCGCCACTCTCCTTGTTTTGTCGCTAACCTAAATTCTACGTTATAAGGCGTACCTTGTTTCTTGTGAGATTCAAAGGCTTCAATAGCGGCATCACGATCATCAGGGTGAAGGCCTTCACTCCATGATTCGTAAGCATTGGGGTAGTCCGTTTCGTTTTCAAAACCCAGTAGGTGTCGGTAGGGTTCAGAGAACCAATAGTATTCATTGGCTAAATCAAAATCCCAAAGGCCATCACCACTGCCTGCTGTTGTTAGTGCAAAACGCTCTTCACTTTCAGTTTTAGCACTGTCGGCCCTTTGGCGTTCTTTTATTTCTAGAGCGAGCTGCCTGCGCCTCATGTCTTCACTTCTTATATATACAGCAACTATAAATGAGAGGAGAAAGAGACTCAGAGGTAACCATAGGTTGTCAGCGCTCCATTCGGGATAGGTTGAAGCGTCATCATTAGTAACGGAGGCATGCCATTTACGGTCTGCAAAAAAGAAGGAAATAGTATTTGTTAATGGCTGAGTTCGGCGTGGGTAGTCTACATTTGTTGTTGAGCGAGCAAATAAAAGCTTTGCCTCTTCTGAAGCATGGCCATCTTCAATGGTAAGGGTAAAACCATTGGTTAAATGGTTTTTATTCAGCAGGTTCTCCATCATTGTTTTTATATCAAATACTGCGAGAGCAAAGCCTTTTAACGCAAGTTGCCGTTGAGCAACGGTATTTATTGGCATTTTTCGATTGAATATAGGTAGGGCCGCTAATATTCCATAATTGTTTTCTTTTTGAAGGAGTAGGATGCGCTCTGTGGCTATAGGTTTGTCATGATCTACGGATTTGAGTAATGCTTTTAAGCGGGTTTTATCACTTCCAACATCATAACCAAAGGCTTTGATATTGGATTGGAAAGGCTCTACATACCATACGGGGAAGTAACGGTTGCGTGTTGGCGAAGGAGTTTTGATTCCGTCATCTGAGAGGTCACTAAAAGAAAAGTTAGGATCCATGCTTTGTTTGATGGTGGACTCCATTTTTCCCCGGTCATGGGTTGTGGCAGCAGGGATCCATTCCAGAGCTTTTATGCTCGGAAAACGTTCAAGATGGTGTGCAACCATCAATCTAAATTCGTCTCGATCGACAAAGTTAGATGCATCAAAATTTGAACGGATAGCGTAGAGAGCCTCAAGGTAGGCAACGATAGACATATCTAATCGTTGAATACGTTCTTGGGTGGTGTTGAAAAATGTATTTTGTACTGAGCGTTTATAATCTTGATGTAGAAAATAAAATAAAACGGATGATAAGAGTAGGCCTATAGCGACGACTATATAGTGAACTTTACCGGCCATTTTCATTGGCGACCCAGACCTTTTTTTGTAGTAGGTAATCTAGGCATTTCTTGGCATCCTTTTCCCAATTTAAAATAAACTACCTTTTATTGTAGTTATAATTTTTTAGTCCAAACCGCTGGTGCTAGTTAAAAGTTCTTGTGCAAAAGTCAAAACACACCTAATAGTCGCGATACTTGGAATATTTATAGTATTCAAAATACCGATAGTTGAGTGCGTCTTCAACCATTATTGGTTGTATTGGAATAATTGTTTATAAACAACTAGAGATGATCACGTTGCTTTATAAGTTGCTTAAGTGACAATAATTCGGCTTGAATATCGCGTAGAGTGGGCTCTCCAGTAGCTTCCGCTTCAGCCTTTGCCTCTATCTGGTGTTCTTCTTCTATCACATTAACGACAATACCAATAATCATGTTGAGAAAGGCAAAGGCGGTAAAGAAGATAAAAGAAATATAAAAGGCCCAACTCAGGGGGTACACAGACATGGTTTCATACATAACGTCTGTCCAGTCTTCGAATGTCATTACCCTAAAGAGGGTTAGCAAGCTGAGGGCAATGTCTCCCCAGAGGTCGGAGTTGATCTTGGCAAAGAATGTGCTACCGATGGCTGCGTAGATGTAAAAGATAATAAACAGCATCAACATAACGTAGCCAAGCTGTGGCAACGCTTTAAGCAGTGAATTCAACAACATTCTCAGCTCGGGGATAATGGACACCATTCGTAGTACTCTGAAAATTCGCACTAAACGGCCAATGAGAGCCATATCACTATTTTCAATAGGAATAAGGCTGACAACGACGATGAGTGTGTCAAAAAGGTTCCAGCCATTGTGGAAAAAACGTTTTTTATCAGGTTCCCCCATAAATCGGATAACGATTTCTACAAGGAAGATCAGCGTAATCATCCAGTCCATAATGGTAATCAGTTGTAGCAGTGTTTTAGGCAGTGGATAAGTTTTTACACCAATGACTAATGCTGAAAAAATAATCACACCAATGACAAATAGTTCAAATGCTTTGTTGGATCTGATTTGATAAAACATTGTCTGCCAGCGGGCGCTTGTAGCTTTTTCCATTTGTGAAACCTTAAATAAGGAAATAAATTGTAGTTACTGTATTTTAAGAATGAGCATTCTTATGAATTTTCGGAACCATATGCACTAGATATTTATAGGGAACGTATTTTACCTGTTTCATGTGTCAGTTGCTGGGTTGCTGGTATGATTTTACTTGGGGTTAAAGAATAAGCGTTGTTTGCTTGTTTGGCTGAGCAGCCTACCTATGTAGCATCTTTTTGGATTAAACAGTTTTTTAACTGGATGGATGATCATTACCAACAATTGTGTCTATGGCAACGCTATTGCTTAGTCGGGTTAGGTTGGCTCAGTATTGTGTTGGGTGTTATTGGCATATTTTTGCCAATTTTACCCACAACCCCATTCATATTGTTGGCTGCATGGAGTTTTGCTCGCTCCAGTCAACGTTTTCATTATTGGCTCTCAAATCATCGACGTTTGGGGCCTATCGTTCATGCTTGGCAGAATGGGGAGGGTTTGCCCCGTAAGGTAAGAAATAGAGTTCTTTTTCTACTGTGGTGTAGCTTGATATCAACATCATTGTTGGTTGCAAAACTATGGTTGATTCCGTTGCTGGCTTTAACAGGTATGGGAACAACGGTTTATCTTATGAAGCAGCCAGTTACCTAGGGCTTTTCAATATTTATATCTTTGGTATTAATGGATGAAGAACCTGCTTCCTTTATTCTAAGGATGCCATATGGTGGAAAATCGGCAACAGAATACTTTTTGATAATTCCTCTTTACCTTCAAAAACTACGGCGATATACCTAGCAGATGAACCCTTGCCAGTAATATTTGCCAGTGCACGATGAATTCGGAAATTAAGGGTGGAGCTGGTCATCATACCATCCACGATATATCCGAAATAAATATGCCGACTACGTTTTGAGTTTTTTAGGGTGGAACTTAAATATCCGTAGGAGTGGCAGGTTTCATTCTTACAAAATTTCTCATTGTGAGGGAGGCTGTAATTCATCCAATTTTTGTCGCCTAAATTCACTGCCTGCCCACTTATTTTGACATCAGAACGATGGGGCTCTGCAACATAGATTAGAATTTCTGTATTTTCTAGGGAATAAATCTCTACTTTTTCCCCAATGCCATCAGATTCAATGTTTGGGTGCCAATCTACATTTTTTTCAAGTTGGGTCCACCCGCCTATTTTTTCCTCAAGTGGCAGGGAGCTTTGATGTTTATAGCTAAGTTCGATACTTTGAGTGTATAGAGGGCCAATGGAGAAAAGAGCTGCTGCTCCAATGACCAGTAGGAATGCGTTGAAGGAAGAAAGGCGTTTCTTACCGCATTGAGATAGGTCTGAATGATCCAGCGACTCCGCCTTTAACTTCGACAAAAAATAAAGTAGTGCAATAAAGCATGGGATCACTACAGGGAGGTCGAACAAATAGTGGTAATTGTCTAAGTCTATACCCGTGAAATACTCAAAAGAAATGATGCTGGAAATTCTTATTCCGTTGGCCAGAATTGCAATGCAGCCACTTGCCAGGGATATGAGTGCAATTCTAAAATAACTACGGTAGCTCAATAGAGCATAGCTAGCGCCAATGAGTAACCCGACCAATACATAGGAAAGTCCTGCACAATAATCAATGATGACGTACCGGTTACTACCTACAAATAGAGCAAAGTCGTCTGTTGTTAGGGGAATGCCAGCTATTTTTGTGTAGGTTCTAACAAATAGAACGGCTATAAATTTGAGCCCGGGTAATAGAATCTCCCAAATAGGTACAGCAAGTAACAATAAGGCTAAATAGGGAAAAAGGAGGCGAAACAGGGGCCAGCCAACAGCGGTTAGGACGAGTGATCCAATAATTCCCAATAAGGTCAATTGCCGCAACACTGATATATTAATCAGGTCACTGGCTATCCAGAGTACTAAAAAAAACAAACCAAAAAGTATCCCGTACCAATTGATCGTTGGTGTAATAAGTCGAAAGTCTTTCCGGCTTAAAAAAAGCAAGAGGGTGATAGTAGGTAATACCAGCCAGCCAGCTCTGTAGTGGGAAGAGGCATTCCAAACAGAAACAGTTTCAATAACTGTATTTAAGTAGCTATAAGAAAGAATGCCTAAACTGATAAACAGTGAAAGAAGAGTAAATTGCCAGACAGGTTTTCCGGATCGCTCCAATTGCTTTGTGCCAGCCAGAACATTTGAAATAACAGCTTCATTCTCCATTACTCAATCCGTGACGTTGCCTGAATTGATCTCAGCAAGGGCGATAGGGGGAAGCGGTATAAGAGGAAGGTAAAGCAGACGAGTTAATTTGCCATCTTGTGGTTCACGGTAATACTCTAATCCAGCGGTGAAGGGGTGAGAGGCATGGATTTTTGGATCATTAAATGTATTAAACAACCTATCCCAAATGGTAAGGACAAGGCCATAATTGCTATTAGTTTTATTTTTGTTGGGAGAGTGGTGTATACCATGGTATCTGGGGGTAACAAGTAAGTAAGCAGTTACTTCGTCAAGTTTAGATGGAAGCCTGAGGTTGGCATGAGAAACAAAAGCAACGGCAGTCCCGAAGAGAAGGTAGATAGCTACAGAGAGAGGGGGAATCCCAAACAGATAAATCGCTCCAAAAACAATAAATATACCTAGTGCATGTTCCAGTGGGTGGTGACGTTCTGTGGTCGTAAAATCTACATCAGTGTCACTGTGGTGAACTAAATGAAGTCGCCAAAGTGGAGTTAATAAATGAAAGAGTCGATGCTCAATATATTTAACAAGGTCTAGTAATAGGAAGCCGGAAATAACTAATACAAAACCGTTAACATTTAAGCTCTGAAATAAACCGCCACCTTGAGAAAGGTTGTATTGGCTGAAAGCCACTGCTGTTATTGGTACAAGCAGACGATAAAGCATCAGGTTTATTAGGCATAAACCAATATTAGAGCACCATCGTTGGGTGACTGAAGTTGTGGCTGCTCTTGCTGGAGCGACTAATTCCAGAATAGCCAACAAACTGGCTATCCCAAAAAACATGTAGGCATGCAAAGCCGCTAGTTGATCCAACATTTCAGTAAAATATTTACATCGAGCCTTGCAGGTAAAACTTATATCCGGCGATGCTCAATAATATAATTTTACTTTTCTTTCCTGCGCGCTAACCAAACAGCACCGACAATTCCTGCTGCTGCAAGGGCTATCAGACCCCCATCACCAAATGGCAACGCCGCGCTTAATGGTGACCCTAAGGGTGATCCCAGAGTGGTTCCCGCAAAAACAGCGCCAGAAAAGCTAGCTATTGACGTGGATGTTAGGGCTACTAAAGCTTTTGTCTTATTCATGATGTGCACACCTTTTTTTTACAGCCAGTACATATTTTAGTCAGTACGTACTATTTATTTGTGGTTGTCATAAAACTACGGTATCTAATGATAATGCATTAGTTAGGCCAAAAATTAATATTATTTAAAATCAATGGGTTGTGTTTTCTTGGTGGAGTAAATATTCCTGAGGTGTAAAGTTTTCTGACACCTAAAGTGTTTGATGATCTAATCTTAGGAAATAGGGTGTTTGACGATAAAAAGCCCTTTTCGGGGCTTTTTATCGTCATTATCGGATGTTGGTGGTCAATGAAATGGGGCGGCGTCACTTTAATTTATCTTATAATAGACTGATTAATAAGGATATATTTTAGGTTGTTATTTTGTATCCCCCCGTGTGTACCCCCTTTTTTAGATATGGTGTGCCAAAAAAAGCCTCATATGGAGGCTTTTTAACAGCTAGCTGTGCCGTTCTAAACTTTTTCTGTATCCCTAGATGATGGTGCCGATACGGATTTTTTTGGTACGCTAAAGTCACAAGAGGAT
>JAJFKD010000007.1 GCA_021773405.1 Porticoccus sp. | reverse complement strand
AAATACTTCATTGATCACGCGCCTCTGGTATTGGATCTAGCTCAGGTTCTGCGGGAAAGAGCAAAGAGCTCGGCCTGATGGATAATTTACGTATAAGGTCATCCAGGTTTTCAAGCGTTCCATTCAATGAATTTACTGATGCGCCGAGACTCTGGGACATCTCCCTAGACTCATCACTATCTAACAAATTGTTTGCGGACTCTATTGCAGTGGACAATTTTGCCAGTGTTTTATCTGTATTGTTTAGTACCTTATCAACCCCATCTAATGTCTCTTCCAGAGGCAGGGCATTCAGCTTGTCGAGAAAAGCACTAACCTGAGTTTCGAGCCTCTCAACACCTGTTTCGATTGAAGGAATAACGGTGTAACCTTCGAACTCACCGAGTTCTGCAGCCCCTTCACCCGGAAAAAAATCGATGTTTATCTTCTGCTTTCCCGTCAGTAAATTACCTGTCACCAAAGTTGCACGTAGGCCATTAGTAACACCAATCTCAACCATCCGACTAAGACGGTTTAAAGAGTCATTATTATCAGGCAATTCTATGCGCCCGGGTTCCACATATATTAATACTGGGATGGGGCTACCTGATCCATTCTGGTTTTGAGCTGCAAACTCTTTGGTCAAAACGCGGTCTACCTTACCAATTTGAATACCTCGATATTCTACTGGTGCACCAGGCGCTAACCCGCCCATTGATTGCAGGAATGACACCACGTAATAGTTACGGTAATGAAATGGATTTTTAAGTATGTCGTCATAAGATTCATAAAGCCTATACTCCCTGCCATTCTCTACAGGGCTGCCGTGGGGAGACTTTAGTGGCGATTCAAACGCCACTCCTCCCAACAATATGGTATCTATAGAGCCTGTATGGACTTCAACACCGTCGGCAGAGGCTTTCACTTTTACGCCGCTGGTATCCCAAAATCGAGTTGAGCTATCGACAAGCTCATGGAAAGGCGCATCGACAAAGATATCGTAACGCACTTCTTGCCTATCAGTATCAAAGGACATTGCCTCTACACGGCCTACGCTATAACCACGGTAAAGCACAACGTCACCAGTACTTATTGAGCCAGCACGATCGCTATACAGCGCTAAACGCAATCCTGGAGCATCTATCGGTGTAAGCGGAGGTTCTTCAAGACCAACAAACTCTCGCCGACCAACCTCCCCTGTACCCGGAGCCATCTCTATGTAGGTTCCAGCCAAAAGTGTACTGAGACCAGATACACCCCGTGCGCCAACACGAGCTCTAACCACCCAGAATCGAGTATCCTCACGTAACAGGGAGCGTGTTTTTTGTTCAAGTTTTACGGTTGCAACTACTCCAGACATATCTTCTTTAAACGTAACGCTATCAACAACGCCGACATCAACATTAAGAAGTCTGACTTTAGTTTTACCCTGCTCTAATCCATCTGCCGTTTCAAAATCCAGCGTTATTGTTGGCCCCTCTGTCATAAAGGTATGAACAACCATCGACACACCAATGATCAGAGTTACCAGCGGCAGAATCCAAATAGCAGAAAATCGCCGACGACGACTGACCAAAGGAGCTTGTTCACCGTTAAAAGAGCCTTCACTCATCTTCTGTCTCCAATTGATCCCACATTAACCTAGGATCAAAACTTTCTGCTGCCAACATAGAAGCAATAACAACACCTGCAAACGCTACCGTAGCTATTCCCGGTCGAATGACTAATAAATTACTCAAATGAATGAGTGCCACGAGTATGGCTACCACAAACACATCAATTAACGACCATTTACCAATAAATTCTGTGATTCGATATAGCACCGTACGTTGGCGTGTACCCTCTGGTGGACCATGATGGACACTCCAACAGAGATAAAACATAACCAGCAATTTAGCCAAGGGGATCATTACGCTGGCAATAAAAATCACTAAAGCAATAGGAATGGAGCCCAACTCAATTAAAAGTACCACACCGCCAAGAATAGTACTTTCCGTTGAGCGCCCTAACTGATCAGTAATCATGATAGGTAATAGGTTGGCAGGTATATATAGAATAGAGGCCGTTATCAAAAAGGCTAACGTATGCTGTAAGCTGTTCACTTTACGAATATGAATCTCAGACCCGCAACGAGGGCAGTCATGCAATGTATGACTCACCAACTTTAGACATAGATGACAAGAAGCCAACCCTCTAGAAGCCGCTGTAAGACTACTATTCATTATCTCCCAACCTTTCCGAAGGCACTTCCCCTGAAGCCATACCCTTTATACCTAGCGCCTCAATACGGCCCCAACATTGGGCACGATCTAGACCTGACAAGGCTAAAATAAAAAGGATACTAAATGCTCCGTAAGCCCAAAAAGATATACCCATGACGATTGTGGCCATCTTTGCAATTTTCACCAAACTAACGAGGACACCGATAAAAAAGACTTCGACCATACTCCAACTTTCCAGGGTATATACCAATCGCCCCACCCTAGGCAGCCAACTATAGTTTCGATTTAGTAGCAAAGCACCAACTAGAAAAAGGATAAGGAGAAGCATCAAGGTAGGAATAATAATAATAAAGGCCGCCACTAGAAGTGAAAGACCTGGCATATCGTAGATCCATAACTTAAGTGCTGTCTCAGGTAGAGTCATGACACTTTCCAACCCACTGGCTTTAAATGTCATAAAAGGAAAGCTACAAGCCAATGCCATTAAAATAAGTGCAGAACTGGTAAAAGCCATAACACGATGAAGTGTACCTTCACGATATACCGTCAGAAAGTGTCCACACCTTGTACACCGTGCGGACTCTCCATCATTTAATTTTGAGATATCAAAGACAAGATCGCAGGATGGACAAGCGAGGCAGTTTAGTTCTTCGCGACTACTCCCCGTGGCCGACATTTCTAAATACTACCTCCTACCAATGTTAATTATGTATTAGCCCAAAAGAATAATAGGGATATCTAGATAGTATGGGCTTAGCTTATTTCTAATTATAGAAATAAATATGATTAATCACCTTGGTTATTTTTTGTCAGTTCAGATCCGATATAAAGGCCCATCAAGCGAGCGACGACAATAGCCAAATACAGTTGACCGAAAATAGCTTCCATTGTTGCCCATGATCTCGCCAACTGAGTCATAGGGGCAATATCACCGTACCCTAGTGTCGAAATAGTGACAAAGCTGTAATAGGTAAATAGTGCTGACAATTCTTCACTGCTCTGATTTAAATTAACACCAATAGAAAATGACCCCGGAAAAAATAATTCGATGAGTATATAGATACGGGACCAGACTAGAGCTAGCAAGAGATAAGCACATAGTGAAGCAAAAATTAAATCACTATTTATTTTTTTATTAACAATAACAAAGCGGAGCAAGTGTATTGTAATAAAGACTAAAAATAATATGGTAAAAAAATGATAGGAAAGTGGTATCCATTCTCCACTTCCCGGGAATAACTCCCAATTTATAACAAGACAGGGAATTGCCAAAACGCTTCCAAGAAACAGCTTTCGATGGTCATGTGTAATCAACCACAGGCATGCTAATAATGATGCACTCCAAAGCAGCTTATGCGTAAGCCCAAAATTATTGCCAAAAAAAGCAGGAAGAAGTAATAGCGCTATTAATGTAAGAAAAAACCCATAAAAGCTATAGGGTGGGAACTGATGATTCTTCATTTTCTAAATAATCCCCTATAACATTTTTTAACAAACTTATTATTAAGTGAATGTTACAACCTACATAAAACTCAACCTGCTAAGCCAAGAATATAAATTAATCTCTAAAGTTATCGAATTGAAATGGTTGCCCTAACTTTGCCTCTTTAACCAAGGCCATCACAGACTGTAGATCATCCCTTTTTTTACCCGTAATACGAATTTTTTCTCCCTGAATTGCAGCCTGGACCTTCATCTTCGAATCTTTCACCAACTTAACAATTTTCTTTGCCATTACCTGGTCAATGCCTTGCTTAAAACGGACCTGAAGTGAAAAAGTCTTACCGCTATGTAAGGCTTCTTCATCCACATCAATAACATATGGATCTACTTTCCTCTTTACCAAATTACCTCGAAACATATCCAGTAATTGCTGACACTGAAAATCAGCCTCGGTCGTCAAGGTGACCTCACCATCTTTAAATTCTACTTTCGCATCCACACCGCGAAAATCAAATCGTGTCGATAATTCACGTTGGGTATTTTCTGAAGCATTACGAATCTCTTCAACTTCAACTTCTGAAACAATATCAAATGAGGGCATTAAATATTCCTAATTTTTTAGATATGTAGGTAACTTTTTTACATAGTTATTATGTACTATTTTTATACATCCACTTTTATTGATAAACAATAAATAGTTCTAGTCCAAAAATATTCTCAAATAAATTTTTTAAAAAATATGTGCTATTTTATTACTTCGCCATTAAAACCCAAAATCAAATCACCTTGGCCCAGTATCTCGACCCAGTAACTGCTTCATTTTCTCAGCTAATATTTCTGGCACTACGGGCTTGGGAATAAACCCATACCCACTATTCTGGGATTGCTTTCGTCGCTCATCAGAATTATCAGCACTAATAACGATACAGGGTAAGTTTTTCCATGCCTCTGGCATCTCATTAACCAACTCAATTCCTGTTAAATGTTCTTCTAAATTATAATCGACCAAAAGAATATCTGGGGGCGGCTGATCAAAAAGGGCTAACAATTCTTCACGACCATTTGCCAGCATTACCTCGCACTCCCACTGGGTTAAGAGGCTATTCATGCCTTGCAAGATTTCCTCTTCATTATCTATACAAAGAACCCGAACATTGGTCAGTTCTGGACGAAATAAGACTTTATTCGTACTAGCGCGAATAGGCGCCTCATTATCTGGCTTACCATAAGGTACCAAGACACTGAATACCGAGCCTTCTCCAGGCTCTGTTTTAACAGCAATCCGATGCCCCAAAAGATCTGCTGTTCGTTTAGCAATCGTAAGCCCTAAGCCAAGCCCCTTGTCTGTGTTAGTGACCCCTGGGCTTAAGCGCTCAAATTCTTGAAAAATTAGATCCATAGCATCCGGCGCTATGCCGGGCCCAGTATCCCAAACTTCAATACGAAGCCCTTCCTGGGTATGCCTGCATCCAAGAATTAAACGACCACGTTTCGTATAATGAATGGCATTGCTCAAAAAGTTCTGCAGAATTCGCCGCAATAATTGTGAATCACTCTTTATCCAATGATTACAAGAAACAAAGTTAAAACGGATACCTTTTTCTGCCGCCAAAACAGAAAACTCTGTCGCTAACTCTTGCAGTAACGTATGAATATTAAGATCCTTAATATTCGGCTGCATTTTTCCACTATCAAGACGGGAAATTTCCCTTAGGGCAGAAATTAACTGCTCTGCTGTGTCTAGGGATTTTTCTACATGTCCAATCTGACTGTTTAGGTGTTCAGGACTATTGAACCCTGATTTTGCATCCAATATAGCTTCTGGCTCTTTATCTAATTCCCGCCCTAACTGTTGCTGTATGGATGCAATAAATAATCTAGCCGCACTAATAGGCTGCAATAAATCGTGGCTCGCTGCCTGCATAAAGCGACTTTTACTGGTGTGCATTTCGCGCACTTCAGATTCAGCAAAAGCCCGCAATCTATTTTCGTCCTCCAATGCCTGGTTAACCTCAGATAAAGCCGCTGTTCTCTGCTCGACCCGCTCTTCCAATGTTGCCTTTGCTTCTTCCAATGCCGTAACAACAGCTTTGTAATCACTAATATCAGTAAAAGTTGATACAAAACCACCGTTGGGCATTGGGTTCCCAACCACTTGAATAGTTGTGCCATTAGGCAGAATCCGCTCAAAACGATGGGAGCCCCCAGTACGAAGCAACTTAATTCTACGCCCTACCTGATTTTCCAAATTATCAGAATCACGATAGAGACCACGCTCTGCGTTATAGCGGTAAATAGCATCGATGGGACATCCCACATAAAGTAACCGGGGTGGATAATCAAACATTTGCTCATAGCGACGGTTCCAAGCCACAACATTCAACTCAGAATCAACCACACAAATTCCCTGTGAAATAGTTTCTACTGTGCTCTGCAATAGTCCCTGACTAAACTGTAATTGCTCGGAGGTATCACCAACAATTGCCGCAATATCTCTAAATTGTAATGGCTCCGTTCGACCTAATAACTCAATAGTACTTTGTGCTGAAGCTGCTCCTACAATCGATGACAATGACCGTTCTACCCGCCTGACAACAAAGACTGGCGCCTTATCATTATCAAATAACCGCTGGCGATACCTTACTTCACACTCACGCCAAAGCTCCTCATGTTGTGAACGACGAATAAATGACTCCAGTAGCTGACGCAATTGCCCTACCTGGATAGAAGAGAGCTCAAAATCATCCTCGCCATAGGCTTTAAACTCCGGAGCAGAAACGAACATTTCTGCCTGAAACTCATCTCTCTCTTTTGCTTTAGCATACAAAGACACGCCAATATAAAGTAAGAGATTACTGCTTAAGCTCCACCACACACCGTGACTCAATGGATCTAAAAACTGAAAACCAAACAAGGCTTGTGGGCGCAACCATTCAATACCCATAGGACCTTGAACCAGTAACGGGTCCCCCGTCGCTAACAATGATGGTAAGAGCAAGCAATACCACCAGAATAGGAAGCCAACAGCCAACCCGGCATAAACACCTAATGCATGGGCTTTTCGCCAGTAAATTCCACCGATTAAAGCGGGTGCCAATTGAGCAAAACACGCAAAAGATATCAAGCCAATGGATGCTAGACCTTCATCCTTTACAAGCATCTGATTCATTGCCCAGGAGGCGACCAACAGTACTAGAATACTGCCGCGACGAATCCAGCGCAGATACTTACCAAGAAAGTCCGCTTGCCGAAAATTCTCTTTTCTCCAACGCAACAATACCGGCAATACAATCTCATTAGAAACCATAATGGACAATGTTACTGCTGCCACAATCACCATACCTGTTGCCGCAGAGAACCCACCAATAAAAGCTAATGCCGTTAAATAGCCGGTAGATCCAGACATGGATAAATTAAGCACATAGGTATCTGGCGCAACACCTGAGCCACTAAAGAGTTGTTGGCCGACGAGTGTTATCGGAAGAACAACAGCACTAACAATAAGTAAATAGAGAGGGAATAACCAAGATGCCATACGTAAATCACGATCATCTTGATGTTCAACTACCGTTACATGGAATTGCCGGGGCAAACAAATAATTGCCAGCATCGCAAGTAAGCCCGTCGTTATAAATCGTGCATCTACTGGGTTTTCCATCCAGGAGCCAAGTAATATTTCACTCCTAATAATCTCTGAACTATCAATCTTTGTAGCTAGAATTAAAGCAAATATACCAATAGCAATAAAAGCCACTAACTTAACGAGAGACTCTACAGCTAGCGCCCCCATCATGCCTCTATTTCTCTCCCTGCCCTCTAGGTGTCGGGTACCAAATACCATAGAAAAGATAGCCAACAGGATGGCTGTAATTAGTGCGCTATCTGGCTGATAACCCCCTATCTGATCTGAACTTATGGTTCCGGCCACCGTATCCCAAGCGAGAGACACGGCTTTTAATTGAAGGGCTATATAGGGCATTGAACCTACTACAGCAACGATAGCCACTAAAGCCGCCAAACCCTGCCGCTTGCCATACCGAGAGCCGATAAAATCTGCAATTGACGTTGTTTTTTGGCGAGCACCAACACGCACAAGCTTTCTCAACAAAGGAGTGCCCAAAACAAATAATAGAAGAGGTCCCAGATAAATAGGCAGGTAAGCCCATGCATTTTTAGCCGCGGTCCCAACGGCACCAAAATAGGTCCAAGAACTGCAATATACCGCCAAGGTGAGACTATAAATAATTGGGTGCAACCGACTATGCCAGGCAGGGTTGCGTTCGGCCCAGAGAGCGACCAGCACCAAAACCACGACATAGCTCAGTGCCAGTAATAACAAAACAGGTTGTGAAATCATTGTTGTTATTAAGCTTTTCCAATATTTTTAAGTAAAGGCTAGAACAAGGTTGGGGGATTTATCTGTGAGTTGCAAGCTATCCCTAATCAATACACCTTGAACCTAATCTCTTGTAGTCAATGCCTTGAACTTAAGTCGAATGGTTACTTTTTTAATACTGATCCACACTAAGTCTATTCTCAAGCTACTACTGGTTTGCTACGGACATGAATCAACCAACTGCCTATACCAAGGAATATGAGCAATATTTGAACAACCCAGAAACTTTCTGGCAAAAACACGCATCACTCATTGATTGGTATACGGAACCAAAAACGATATTAAGTAAAGACAGCAATGATTACTTCCGCTGGTATGCTGATGGTGAATTGAATACCAGCTACCTTTGCCTTGATTACCATGTAGACCAAGGGCGAGGAGAACAACTCGCTGTTATTTATGACTCACCAGTGACTGGTCAGAAATTATCTTTTAGTTACCGTGAGCTAAGGGATCAAGTAGCACTATTTGCTGGAGGGCTAAGAGACCTGGGAGTAACCAAAGGTGACCGGGTCATTATCTATATGTCGATGGTTCCGGAAGCAGTTGTAGCTATGCTTGCTTGTGCCAGAATAGGCGCCATACATTCCGTTGTTTTTGGTGGATTCGCACCAGAAGAACTCGCTGTTCGTATTGATGATGCATTACCCAAAGTTATTGTTACTACCTCATGCGGTATCGAAATCAGTAAAATAATTCCCTATAAGCCCCTGGTTGATGAAGCTATAGAGCTCAGCAAGCACAAACCATCTAAAACTGTTGTAGTACAGCGGCCTGAATATCGAGCTAGCCTATTACCTGAAAAAGATATTGATTGGGATGCACTGGTTTCCTTTTCAAGCCCGGCAGAACCAGTCCCCGTGATGGGAACAGACCCTCTCTATATCCTTTACACATCAGGTACCACAGGAAAACCAAAAGGTGTTGTTAGAGACAATGGAGGTCACGCTGTAGCTATGCGTTACAGTATGGAAACCGTATACGACGTGCGAGCTGGAGACGTCTACTGGGCCGCCTCTGATGTCGGCTGGGTAGTGGGCCATTCCTATATTGTTTATGCCCCGCTTCTCACTGGTTGCACAACCGTTATTTACGAAGGAAAACCAGTAAGAACACCTGATGCTAGCGCCTTTTGGCGAGTCTGTGAAGAATATGGTGTCAAAACTCTGTTTACTGCACCCACAGCATTTAGAGCCATTCGAAAAGAAGACCCCGATGCCTCAGGCCTTGCAAACTACGACTTATCAAAACTGGAGCGACTATACCTTGCAGGTGAGCGGTTAGATCCAACAACCTATGAATGGCTATTAAATAACACCGGCCTTCCCGTTGTTGACCATTGGTGGCAAACAGAAACAGCCTGGGCTATCGCCAGTAATCCTGTAGGGCTGGAAATGATGGAGACTAAAGCAGGCTCTGCCACCGTCCCCATGCCAGGGTATACCATCAATATTCTAGATGACCATGGCGATCAAGTGCCCAATGGAGAACAAGGTAATATCGCTATTAAATTACCCCTTCCCCCCGGCACACTTTCGACTATTTGGAATGACCACCCTAGGTTTCACAAGAGCTATTTGAGTACTTATCCCGGTTATTACTTGACAGGCGATGAAGGTTATCTAGACGAAAATAATTATCTATTCGTTATGGGTCGCTGCGACGATGTCATAAATGTCGCAGGGCACAGACTTTCTACAGGAAAAATGGAAGAAATCGTCAGCTCACATGATGCCATTGCTGAATGTGCCGTAATTG
>JAJFKD010000060.1 GCA_021773405.1 Porticoccus sp. | reverse complement strand
GGCAAGGGCCCGCCACTGATCCATCCGATCTACGAACCCGGTCATCACGGCGATACGGCTTTCCTTCGTGCGGCTACAGCCGGGGTGCGCTCGCACCACTGGGATTTCGGTGACATGCCCCCCGTCGAGGGCATCACGGATGAAACCGTCGCCTTGATCGTCACCTATATCCGCGAGCTGCAGCGCGCCAATGGAATCGAGTGATGGCACGGCACGCTGATCGGACATCGGAAATCTCGGGGATGATCGTGCTGATCGGCGGCACGGGCGACGTCGGCGAGCGATTGGTGTCTTTGCTGCTGGATCACACGGCGGCCAGTGTTCTGGTGGCCTCGCGCCGCAGCGGGGCGCGGGACGATCAGGTTAAAACGCTTCGGCTGGACATCGCAGCCGTCGATGCTGCCGTAGGGATTCCACTTGGCGCGACAGTGGTCAATCTGACCGAGGCCACTCCGCCATCGGTCGCAGCCGACGTCGTTCGCGCAGGCGGAAGCTTCCTGGAAACTTCGGCCTCGCCAGATTATGTGCAGGCGGTCAGCCGGGAGGTCGCCACCACCGGCGGCCCGGGCACGGGCGTCGTCTGCGTCGGGGCCGCGCCGGGCCTCAGCACGTTGATGGCCGCTGATGCCGCGCGAACCGAAGGATGCGCGAGCATCGACATCGGTTTGGAACTCGGTATGGGGCGGCATTACGGCAGCGCCGCGATGAAATGGTCGATCGGTGCCCTAGGCGACCAATACCAGGTTTCCGGTGTCACAAGCTCAACGGTGCGCCCCGGAGATCTGCGCCGCCGCTTTACCTTCGAGCGGGGCCGGAGGTCGCGAAAGGCGCTCGGGCTCGGCTTCGCGCAGCAGGGTATCGTGGGACAATCTGGGAGGCGCTCGCCTGTCCGCGTCCGTACCTTTCTGGCGCTCCATCCGCCTTTTGCGACGCATCTGACCGGCCTGCTCCTGCGCTTAGGCCTAGGGCCCACCTTGGCGCGGCACAAGCGTGGACTGACGCGCATCTTGATGCGGCTACCACCGCCAGGGCGCGTCGGCACCCAGATCGCGGTCGAAGCGCAGGGGCCAGACGGCGGCGTTTTGGCCGCCCGGCATCTCGCGGCCGGCGACCAGGCAGAGGTTACGGCCGCGATGATCCTGGCGGCGATCCGCGCTGTCAACGCAGGCGAGAAGCCACTGCGCGGCTCCACAACCATCGTCGACCATTTGACGCTGACCGAGGCATTCGACGCCTTGCGCCGGTTCCTTCCCGACATGCCGATCGAGACGTGGTCCAGCGGAGCCGCGGGAGATCGGGCATGAAGCCAGTCGGGAACCTGCTCCGGCTTGTCCGGATTCTCACCACCCTGTCGCCGGACATCTGGGCGCTTCGGCGCTACGACCCTGATGGCTGCGACATGCGCCCACCAGACCGCTTTGCGCAGGACCTAATCACGCTCGGCCCGGTCTTCGTGAAGCTAGGACAGATTCTCAGCACCCGCCCCGACATCCTGCCCGAAAGCTACATCGCACGGCTGGCGGAATTACAGGAGCGCGCGCCCGAGATGGATTTCGCGACGATCCGGCGCGTGGTCGAGGAGGAACTCGGTGCGCAGTTCGAGACGACCTTTGACAGGTTCGAGTCCGCGCCCGTCGCTGCCGCGTCGCTTGCACAAGTGCACAAGGCGAAACTGAAAGACGGCACGACCGTTGCCGTCAAGGTGCAGCGCCCGGGACTGGAGGCGCTGTTCCGCCGCGACCTCGATGCACTGGAGTTCGGGCTTCGGCTCCTGCGTGTGCTGGCGCCGCGACGGCTTCGCCGTACAAACCTGCCGGCGTTTCTCTCAGAATTCCGGCGTTATTCGATGGGGGAACTGGATTTTCAGGCCGAAGCCCGCGTCATGGAACAGTTTCGGTCAAATCTCGCCGGACAGGAAGGTGTGCGTGTCCCCAGGACCTTCCCCGACCACACGACGGCCCGCGTGCTAACGATGGACTGGATCGGGGGCATGCGCTTGTCCGAGGCGGCGGCCACTTTTTCGGGATCAACTCAATCCGCACTGGTCGACCGGCTGGTGTCCATGCTGCTCCGAATGTTCGTCTCAGACGGCCTGTTTCACGCCGACCTTCATCCCGGCAATATCGTTTTTCACTCCGATGGCACTTTCACGTTGCTCGACTTCGGCATGTATGGCGAACTGAACCCGGCCGAGCGGGACCGCTTCGTGCTCTACTGGATGGCCGTGGCGCAGCGGCAGACCCGGCGCGCATACCATCATTTTAGCCAGCAGACCAAGCCGCTGCCAAGCGCGGATCACGCGCTCTTCCGGCAGGCATTCAACGACCTCGCCGCCCGGTTCTATGCGGCACCCTCGCGTGAAGCCAGCCTTGCGCGGACATACCTCGCGATGATGCGTGCGGGTTATCGCGCCGGGTTCGTCTTTCCCGCCTCGCTCATGCTTCACGCCAAGGCGCTCACGACGGCCGAGGCGCTTCTGTTCGAACTGGCACCCGAAGCCCGCTTCGACGAAATCTCGCGGCCCTTCATTGCGCGGGCGGTGGTCGCAAGGCTTACAGCAAGCGATCCGCTAGGGCGCATCTCCCAGGTTCTTCCCGAACTTCTGCTGACGGGCGCCATGCCGCCCGCCGAAGCGATTGACGAGAGCTGGGACAGTTCATCGACCCGCGGCATGTGGGAGAGCGTGTTGAGTGCATTCGGGTCGGCGGAAAGGGGCCTCGGGCGAGCCGGGCTGGCAACGCTGTTTCACCATTTCGCGCAGCGCCACCTGGGGCAGGAGACGGACAGAATACTTTCGGAGAGCTGGGCGACATATGATGTTCTGGAGGCCGATCTTCCGCTTCAGCCGAACACCGGCGCGATCCTGACCACGCATCTTGCGGCGCTGACCCTGGCGCTGCACCGGACCCTTGTCTCGCACGGTCGGTCGCCCGCGCAAAGCCACGCGCTGATCCATAAAATGGGCTGGGACATCTACCACCGAATGGCCGATCCCCCCTGGGAACTGGCTCGCACGATCACCGCAGATCCGGCAAAACGGCTGCGGATCGCGACCGACATTTTCCGCCGCTTCCCATTCGGGCGACCAGGTTATGGCTGGCGAGATGTCGAAGCGGGTGAGGATGTAGTCGCGTTCGACTGCACGAAGTGCCCAGTGGCCGAGTTTTTCGCCCATCACGACGACGCGGAACTTTGCACCGCCACGTGGTGCGCGCTCGATTTCCCGGTAGCCGAGAAGTGGGGCGGAAGGCTCGTACGGCCCAAGACCATTGCCGGCGGCCATGATCATTGTGACTTTCGCTGGCATTCCGGACCGGTTCTGGACAGTGCGAAATCAACCAAGGCAGGACGGAATGCAGAACGAAAATAGAAGCGACACCTACCGCGAAGGCTCGATTACCCTGGGTGGGGCCGTCGCAATGGGAACCGGCGTGATGATCGGCGCAGGCATATTCGCGCTGACCGGGCAGATCGCACAACTGGCCGGACCACTTTTTCCGCTTGCATTCATCGCGGGCGCAATCGTCACGGGTTTCAGCGCTTACAGCTACATTCGGATGTCCAACAAGTGGCCGTCCTCCGGCGGAATCGCGATGATCCTGCAGAAATGCTATGGCCCCGGTGCGGTCGCGGCCGGGGCAGCTCTGCTGATGGCGCTCAGCATGGTGATCGCGGAGAGTCTCGTCGCCCGAACTTTCGCGACTTACGTCTTGCGACCCTTCGAAATCGATGGTGGGCCACTGGTGCCAATCCTCGCCGTGGGTGTCATCGTATTTGCCTACGTTGTGAACATCGCGGGCAATCGGTCGGTCGGGCTGTTCTCGCTTGTTATGGCGGCGATCAAGATCGGCGGCATCGGGCTGTTCGGCATTGCCGCGATATGGTCCAGCGGCTTTCGGTTCGCAGCCGCATCCGACCCGGCGCAAGCCTATGGCGTGACCGGGTTCATCGCCTCGATGGCCTTCGCGATCCTGGCCTTCAAAGGGTTCACCACCATCACCAATAGCGGATCCGAGATTACTGAGCCGAACCGCAACGTGGGCCGGGCGATCATGCTGTCCATCGCAATTTGCGTGGCTGTGTACCTATTGGTTGCCTTCGGCGTCGGGTCGAGCCTGACGATCGACGAGATCGTCGCGGCGCGCGACTACTCGCTGGCCGAGGCGGCAGAGCCCGCACTGGGGCAGACAGGCTTCTTTCTGACCGTCATTCTTGCAGCGGTCGCCACCGCGTCCGGGGTGCTGGCCAGCGTTTTCGCGGTGTCGCGGATGCTGGCGATGCTGACCGATATGAAGATGATCCCGCACAGCCATTTCGGAATGTCGGGTCCAATCCAGCGGCATACTCTGGTCTATACCGTCGTCATCGCTTCAACGCTCGCGGTGTTCTTCGATCTGGGTCGGATCGCCTCGCTCGGCGCCTTCTTCTATCTTGTCATGGATATGGTGGTGCACTGGGGCGTCTTCCGCTACCGGCGTGAAGAAATCGGAGCGTCCAGCCTCGTGCTGCTGACCGCCCTGACGCTCGACGCGGTGGTGCTCGTGGCCTTCACGGCGATGAAACTCCAGAGTGACCCAGTCATCGTGCTCTACGCAATCTCCGGAATCGCCGCGGTCTTCGCTCTCGAGCGATTGTACCTGTCTCGGTGGCTGGCACCGCAGGTTGCTCATGAACACTGAGGGTGTGGTGAGTAGGTCCAGACGCCATCAACGGGTCCCGGTAACAGAAGTTTTTCTTGAACCTACAAGAGTTTTAGGTGTTAGAACGACAGACAAAAAACGGCACTTTGGGGCACAGTCAATACCGTCCTTACCTATCCTGGACGAATGGAAATACGTACACGGCACGGCTTAGTCCGTTGTCCAACTCGGGAGAGGGCCGCGAAAGATGCTGACTAGACGCCATTTCATCCAAACAACCACAGCGCTGTTTTCGACCTCGATGTCCGGCCCGCTCCTGGCCGAC
>JAJFKD010000059.1 GCA_021773405.1 Porticoccus sp. | reverse complement strand
TGGATGAGCCTTTTGGTGCATTGGATCCAGGTATCCGCGCAGAGATGCATCAGTTGGTTCAGCAAATTTGGAGAGAACACAAACTGACTATTTTTATGGTCACTCATGATCTCAAGGAGGGGTTCTTTCTGGGTACTCGCCTCTGGGTATTTGACAAACTTCGCCATGATCCCCAGGCCCCTAATGCGTACGGTGCCAGCATCACTTATGACCTGCCGGCTGGGCAGGTAGATATGGAAACCTATCAAACCATTGATGATAACTTGCACCCGGTACCCATAGCTGCCGAGTGATAAAGCATTGGTTACAAGGAAACTAATTTATGAATCAAGCCCATTACACCACAACCCTGGCGTCAGGCAGTCACTGGTCGTTACGACTGCGTAAGGGAACGCAGATGACACTGACTGATGTTGAAGGTGGCGCTAATATTGGGATGCTTTTTTACAACCCAGATAACCTGTTGGAACGGTATAACGCCCCCGATACACTCAAGTGCCAGCATACTTTCAAGCTTACGCGAGGTCACTGCCTTTACTCAGATATGGGGCGTATCTTTGCGTCCATCGTGGAGGATAGCTTAGGGTGGCACGAGACGGTCTGTGGCAATTCTCACGCCGATCAGGTAACGGAACGTTGGGGTGCGCGTAACTACCAGAATGATCACAATGATTGGCACCAGAACGGGCACGACGCCTTTTTGGTGGAGTTGGCTAAGTACGGACTAGGTCGCGCAGATCTTGCCGCCAACCTGAATCTCTTTAGTAAAGTGGTCACTGATGCTGACGGCAACCTGCAACTGGTTGAGGATCACAATCAACCAGGGAGCCATATCAGCCTGCGTTTTGAAATGGATACCTTGGTGTTGCTGCACAGTTGTCCCCACCCGCTCAACCGTAAGCTGGAATATCCGGCATCGTCTGTCGAAATTAGCCTAGCAGAGTCGGAGGTTGTCGATGAGCAGGATTACTGCCGTAACTATCGACCTGAGAATCAGAGGGGTTTTGCCAACAATGCGCTCTATCACCTGGGACAGCGGTAAGGAGATGTTTTATGCAGATCACTAGTTCTCGCAAGTCCGAACAAGCAATATTGCGTCAGACCATAGATGCTGGAGATTACTACATCGGCCGAGTCAAAGCCGGGCAGACTATGCGCATCCTCGATTTGGAGGGCAATCAGGCCGCTGATACCTTGTTTTACAACGCCACTGACCCGAGCGAACGCTACAGCGCTATGGATACCATCCGAGAACAGGGCAACGTTTACCTGACCAGTGGCAGTGTCCTGCGCTCCAATGAAAATAATTCTATGCTGGAGATCGTAGCCGATACTTGCGGTCGCCATGACACCCTTGGTGGTGCCTGCGCTACCGAAAGTAATACGGTGCGCTACAGTCTAGAAAAGCGCTGCATGCACGCATGCCGAGACAGTTGGATGTTGGCACTTGCAGAGTGTCCTGAGTTCGGTATCGGTAAGCGCGACATCAGTCATAACATCAATTTTTTTATGAACGTGCCAGTTACCGAAGAGGGGGGGCTGACCTTCGAAGATGGCATTTCCGCGCCGGGGAAATACGTTGAATTAACTGCCAAGATGGATGTGGTGGTTCTCATTTCAAACTGCCCGCAATTGAACAATCCTTGTAACGGTTACAACCCAACACCGGTTGAGTTACTGGTATGGGATCGCTAACGCCAACATGTGCTTAAAACCTTAAGAGGACGACCTCTGAGGGTATGAATCGTAGCGGGACGGCCCGTAAAAGGTTCTCTCTGATGTTTACCAAAATCTTGATCGCAAACCGGGGTGCCATAGCAACCCGTATCATACGTACACTGAAGGAGTTAGGGGTTGGATCCGTTGCTGTTTACGCCAACAGCGATGTCGAAAGTCTGCATGTTCGTCATGCCGACGAGTCTTACTCTCTTGGAGAGGGGGATGCTTCTCAAACCTATCTGGATGTAGACAAACTACTGAAAATTGCTGCTGAAAGTGGTGCCCAGGCAATTCATCCGGGCTACGGCTTCTTGAGTGAAAACGCGGACTTTGTGCGCCGCTGTGAAGCCGAGGGTTTAGTGTTTATCGGCCCTACTCCTAAGCAAATGCTTTCATTTGGTCTGAAACACCGTGCTCGTGAGTTGGCTGAGGCCGCTCAGGTTCCACTGCTGCCAGGATCCGAACTGCTGGCTGATCTCGATACTGCATGTAGTGAGGCGGCTCGAATCGGCTATCCGGTGATGCTTAAAAGTACCGCGGGTGGTGGTGGTATAGGTATGCAGTTGTGTCAGGGTGAAGCTGAGCTAGAGGGTGCGTTTGAGACCGTCAAGCGCCTGGGGGCCAATAACTTTTCTGACGATAGCGTTTTTCTAGAGAAATTTATCACTCGTGCTCGTCATATCGAAGTACAGATGTTTGGCGATGGTCAAGGCGAAGCTCTGGCATTGGGTGAGCGTGACTGCTCAAGCCAACGGCGGAATCAAAAAGTGGTCGAGGAATGTCCTGCGCCTAACCTCAGCGATACCGTACGCCAGCAGCTTTATGCTACTGCTGAGGTCTTGCTCGCTAGTGTCAATTATCGGAATGCCGGTACGGTTGAATTTATCCTGGATGCCGACACGGATAAGTTTTACTTTCTGGAAGTGAACACTCGATTGCAGGTTGAACATGGCGTCACCGAGGAGGTCTATGCCGTCGATTTGGTGGAGTGGATGGTGCGCCAAGCTGCTGGTGAAGGGCTGGATCTGGACTCGAAACGGTCGCAGCTGGCACCCCAAGGGCATGCAATCCAAGTCCGGCTTTACGCTGAAGATCCTTACCTAGATTTCCGACCTAGTGCTGGTCTACTGAGCGATGTTGTATTCCCCGAGGGTGAGGGCATACGTATTGATCATTGGATCGAGACTGGCATTGAAGTCCCTCCCTATTTTGACCCTATGTTGGCGAAGGTTATCGTTCATGCTTCCAACCGCGATAGTGCACTGACAAAGCTGCAAGATACACTTGATGCGATCCGTCTCTATGGCAGTGAAACTAATCTGGGTTACCTGCGAGCCTTGACTCGCGATCCCAGCCTGCTGCGTGGAGAGATCACCACCCGTTATCTGAATCAATTTAGCTATCAGCCTGTGCGCATCGATGTTCTTCAGGGTGGTACCCAGACAACTATTCAAGATTACCCGGGGCGTCGTGGTCACTGGGACGTGGGTGTACCTCCCTCGGGCCCATTTGACAATTACTCGTTTCGGCTCGGGAACCGTTTACTTAACAATCCCGAAGATGCCGCTGGGCTTGAGATCACCATGCAAGGACCGACGTTGCGGTTTAACCAAGCTAGTCAGGTCGTGATTAGTGGTGCTCCCATCGATGCCGCATTGGATAGTGAACTCGTTTCTCTACATCAGATCATCGATATTCAAGCCGGCCAGATTCTGACATTAGGTCGTATTCAGGGAGCCGGGGCGCGCAGTTATCTGGCGGTGCGTGGTGGTATCGATTGTCCTGTCTATCTCGGTTCGCGATCAACCTTTACTCTGGGGCAGTTTGGTGGTCATAACGGTCGTGCCCTGCGGGTTGGTGATGTATTGAAGTTGAATGCCGACTTCGACGGTGATACAGGCAAGGCAGGAATGG
>JAJFKD010000058.1 GCA_021773405.1 Porticoccus sp. | reverse complement strand
TGCCGGCTTTTTTACCACCATATTTCATCATTTCAATAACAGCCCTATCCACCCTTGATATCTAAACGCTAGTTAAAATTTATTTAATAACATGCCTTATTCAGCTCATAATAACTAAAAATAACAATAAATCGCCATATTTGACTTATAAAATATTACTATATTTTGATAAATAGTCATAATTGACCTATTATTACAATTAACAACAATAAATAGCCATTAATGGCATTTTAATATTCTTGATAGTCACGACACTATGAATTACAACATGAGTAACTCTGCTCTTTTAGCTGAAATAGGTGCACGCCTTAAAAGCTTAAGAGTCGAACAAAATAAAGATCAACAGCAATTTGCCTATGAAGCAGGCCTATCCCTGCGTACATTGTCACGTTTGGAAAATGGCCACTCTGTATCATTTGAAGCTGTGCTAAAGGTAATACGAGCACTGGGGCTAATCGAACGGTTAGATTTACTGCTGCCAACAGTTGATATCAGCCCGGTAGAACAAGTAAAAAATAAACGTAGTACACCACGCCAAAGGGCAAGCGGCCGTAGAACAAAACCCTCTACAACCACACCTCATAAGAACATTGGTAAAAATAAGAAAACCTGGAGCGGCTTTAAAAGTGCCTCAACATTTGAGGGCAATGACGCCCAGAATCATGACTCCGACAAGAATGAATCCAGCAAATCAAAACAGCCCAAGGGGGAGTCATAAATGGGGCCAAGGGTAAATACAGCTATTGTCTCACTCTGGGGTGTAGAAATAGGCGCCGTCACCTGGGATGCAACGCTTAATTTGGGCCTATTTCAATATATGCCAGCATTTACGCCAAGCGGTATAGAAGTTGCCCCATTTACGATGCCTCTGAGCAACCAAACCTACAGCTTCCCTGAATTATCTAAAGCCACATTTAAAGGGCTACCGGGATTACTAGCCGATGCCCTACCCGATAAATACGGTTCTGCGTTAATTGATAAATGGTTGGTAAAAGAAGGTATCGACAAAGCAGAGTTCTCACCTGTTGACCGCCTTTGCTATATCGGCACACGAGCCATGGGCGCACTAGAATTCACTCCAGCCATTGACCGTAAAGCCAAGCCTCATAATCACCCTTTAGACGTAGCCGCCATGGTTGGTATGGCCAGTGAAATACTCACCGAACGAGAACAGTTTGATGCCGCTCTAACCCAAGACAACGATAGCCTTAATGAACAAACACTGGCCGATATACTGCAAGTCGGCGTCTCCGCCGGGGGTGCCAGAGCTAAAGCTATTATTGCCTGGAATCAAGAAAGTAATGAAGTGCGCTCAGGGCAGTTGATATTACCCCAAGGCTTCGAGCACTGGCTGATTAAATTTGATGGTGTCTCTAACAATAGAGACAAAGAATTAGCCGATGCCCAAGGGTTTGGCTTAATCGAATACGCCTATTACAAAATGGCACTGGACGCAGGCATTCACATGAATGAATGTCGAATTCTGCAAGAACACAACCGCCACCACTTTATGACCAAGCGCTTTGATCGCACCAGCGATGGCAACAAACTCCACATGCAAACGTTAGGCGCACTTTGCCACTACGACTTCAATCAACCCGGCGCCTACAGTTACGAACAAGCCATGTTAGCATCACAAAAACTAGGGTTAGGCATGGCAGATATCGAACAACTCTATCTCCGCGCTCTGTTTAATATTATGGCCAGAAATCAGGACGACCATGTTAAAAATATAGCCTTCTTGATGGACAGCACCGGTGAATGGCGTCTAGCACCCGCTTACGACTTAACCTTTGCCTACAACCCAACGGGAGAATTCACCAGCCGCCACCAAATGTCACTCAATGGCAAATGCGATGAATTTGAGCCCAGTGATTTTTCGGCATTAGCGCAACGCTTTAACATTCCCCGCTCGCGGGAAAAAATGATGGTGGAACAAGTCGCTAATAGCGTCTCCAATTGGGAAAAATATGCTGAAGATATAGGCATACCTACTGAACAGGTTACGAATCGCATGAAATACCACAGGCTTTATTAAAAATACCAACCCCGGTTAATCACAAGTGTTTATAAAAATGACTATTGCTACTTTTACATCTAATCATACATCACTTAAGCTAAGTCCTTGGTGTTCAAAACATACAGCATCCAAAGGTCAAAAAGGAAATTAAATTTTGAATGTTATTGGGACAAAGGAAACATTAATAACCTGCATCTGTATTTTTACTGCTGCAGGGTTATCCTTTGCCTTAAAGAATGATTATGAAGAAACAAAACAGAATAAATATCAAAAGGTTAAAGAGATAACCTCAGGAAAACTGTCAAACTCAACTCATACCTCCCGACTAAACCTTGAACAAATAACTAAACTTTTTGGCCAGGCTAGCAACTCTTCTCAACAAGCACCTCCTATAAAAAAGCTACCAGAAACCCGCTTAGATCTAACCCTCAAAGGTACATTTACCCATAAGGATAACGACAAAGCTAGTGCATTAATTTCTGAAAATAGTAAAAGTGCAACGCGCTTTTTCCTTGGCGATAAAATACCTGGTGGTGCTGAACTCATTGCCGTGAGGAAAGGTGAAATCACCCTGAGAAGGAATGGTCAGGATGAACTATTAAAACTGCCTTATCTAAAGACTGATGAGCGTATTATTCAAAATTCACAGAGACGTACGCCCTCCTCTAAACAAACAAGCTCTGTTTCTAGAAATTCACAAACTGAGTCTAATTCAAACAGTAATAAATCTTTAACAAACGTAACGAACAATCCACACCAGCAACAGCTAAAAGATCGCTTAGCGCGACTTAGAAATAACAAAAAAAAGAATTCTTCAAATAACTAGCTAATAAGGACTCAAAACAAAGGATGGATCTTCATATTTCTCGATATTTTCTATTACTAACAACCTTATTCGTTTCTATTATTTGTTTTGCTGAAACGAATAAAAGTGACGACATCACACTGTCATTAGACAACGCTGATGTGGCCGATCTGATCCGCTGGGCTTCGGATGTCACAGATAAAAATATTATCCTCCACCCCAACGTGAAAGGAAGAGTCACAGTCATTGCTGGCGAGCCTATGACTCAACGGCAAGCTTATGAAGTGTTTCTTTCTGTCTTACAAGTGCATGGGTTGGCTATTATTGAAGAGAATGGTTCTTTAAAAGTAATACCCGACGCTCAGGCCAAACAATCTGCCATCCCCTTAGCTTCTGAAACACTTTCAAGCTCCGCAGAAGATATTGTTGTTCAAATTGTGCGGGTAAGAAATATCTCCGCTACCAATGTGATTAACCTTTTACGCCCCCTTGTTCCCCAAACAGGTTATCTGGCGGCTTATCCACAAACCAATACAATGATCATTGCAGATAGAGCAAGCAACATCCAAAAACTGCTCAATATCATCAATCGTATTGATCAGGTAGGCACTATTGATATTGAACTGATTGCTCTGGAATTTGCTGATGCCAAAGAGGTGATAAATGTTCTCGGCAAACTATTACCCAAACAAACTGCCGGACAGGATCAGGGCAGCTCCCCTTTTAATTTAGCCGTTGATGAACGCTCAAACAGTATTTTAATGACAGGAGATCCAGTCACCCGGCAACAAATCCACTCATTGGTTAAACGGCTTGACCAACCTTTAGAGGGCGATGGCAATACACAAGTAGTTCGCGTCCAATATGCAACGGCCAGCGATTTAGTGCCGCTATTACAGAGTATTAGCGGCAGTGTGCAAAAAGGTGCTAAGGCTCAGGGAGTAACGGATGTTGATGTCAGTATTCAAGCCCATGAACAACTTAATGCTCTTGTCATTACAGCACCACCCTCTTTATTAACCACCATGCGCACTGTAATTAAGCAGCTAGATGTCCCTCGAGCCCAGGTATTGGTAGAAGCCTTAATTGTCGAGATCAATGAAGATTTAGCAAACAGTATAGGCATTGAGTGGCAGAGTAACCCTGCTAATTCTGGCGAAGGTGTGGTGGGAGGTTTTACTGATTTCCCTAGCAATATCTCACCTCTCAGTTTAGGTGATGGTGGTGCTTTAAATCTTGGCACAGGTCTGTCATTAGGTTATTTCCGTGGTGGAAGCTTACGTGGAATTATAAATATGCTCACGGGTGAAACCAATGCCAACATTCTTTCTACGCCAAGCATTGTATCTCTCGACAACGAGGAGGCAGAAATTTTGGTTGGTTCGAACGTCCCCTTTATCACCGGTTCTCAGACTCTGGACGGAAGCTCTGATCCCTTCCAAACTATTCAGAGGGAAGATATCGGCATCACACTAAAAGTTAAACCACGAATCAACAATAATAATTCTGTAACACTGGATATAGAACAATCCGTAGAGAGTATTTCTCAAACTGCAGTAAACGCCTCCGACATCGTTACCAATAAACGGGAAATTAAAACGCGGGTACTCATTGATGATGATGAAGTCTTAGTACTAGGTGGTTTAATGCGTGATGAGGTGGCAGATGGTGAAAACAAGGTTCCCATACTGGGTAGTATCCCTGTATTAGGCAATTTATTTAAAAGCAAAAATACTACGATTACGAAAACCAATTTGATGGTTTTTATCCATCCACGTATTTTACACAGCAGTGAAAGCTTTAAGGCTATCAGCAATGATAAATACAATCGCATACGTGGTCTACAAATGGAGTTTGATTCTCAGGTCGAACGATTCTGGATTCCTGGAAGTTCTCCCGTATTACCGGAGCTACATGAAAGCATGATATCCAAACCAGTATCACCCGAGCCTGCACCGCAGTGAAATACCCTAAAGGCACTCGATTAAAAGGTAGACGAGCTTGACCAATCGACTCCCCTACAGTTTTGCCAAACGACACCAGGTCCTCCTTTCTGAAACAGAGGGAATCTGCGTTTTGCAATATTCAACAGGCGTCGAGATAACAGCTCTGATAGAAGCTCAGCGTATTGCCAAGGGGCCTGTCAGTTTTCAGCCACTGGATACAAATAGTTTTGATCTTGCTTTAACCCAGCTCTATCAAAACCAATCCGGTTCAGCAGAGACTTTAGCTGCTGATATGAGTGATGATATTTCACTTATCTCTCTGGCGGATGCGATTCCCCAAGCAGAAGATTTGATGGAACAGGAAGATGAAGCACCCATTATACGGTTGATTAACGCCATGCTTACCGAGGCAATCAAACAAGAGGCGTCGGATATTCACATTGAGACCTTTGAAACACGGATGCAAATTCGCTTTCGGGTGGATGGGGTTTTGCGAGAAGTGTTGCAACCAAACCGTGCTCTGGCCCCCATGCTGATTTCTCGCATCAAGGTAATGGCAAAACTCGATATCGCTGAAAAACGTGTACCGCAAGACGGCAGGATCAGCTTGAAAGTTGCAGGTCATGAAGTAGATGTGCGAGTTTCCACCATGCCATCCAACGAAAGTGAACGAATCGTTTTAAGGCTTCTGGATAAACAAGCGGGACGCCTGGACATTACTGCACTAGGCATGTGTGAAACCGATAAAAACCGGTTAGATGAACTGTTGCATCGCCCCCACGGTATTGTGCTGGTAACCGGGCCGACAGGTTCTGGTAAAACCACCACACTCTATGCTGGCTTACAACGCATCCGTACCGGAGACAAAAATATTCTAACCATTGAAGACCCCGTGGAATATGACCTCGAAGGTGTAGGGCAAACCCAAGTCAACATCAAAGCTGGAATGACTTTTGCCAAAGGGCTAAGAGCTATTCTCAGGCAAGACCCAGACGTCGTAATGGTCGGTGAAATTCGTGACCTGGAAACAGCACAAATAGCCATTCAGGCTAGTTTGACCGGGCACTTGGTGCTTTCAACACTACACACAAATACCGCCATTGGTGCTATCACTCGACTTGAAGACATGGGTGTTGAACCGTTTCTATTAGCTTCCAGTATTGTTGGTGTTCTGGCACAGCGTCTGGTTCGAATACTCTGCAATGATTGCAAACAATCCCATACACCAGATGAAAGAGAGTGTCAGCTGCTAAACCTGATTACGGATACCGACCAAATAATCTATCGCCCTATCGGCTGTGAACAATGTAATGGTACAGGCTACCGAGGACGTGGTGGTATTTATGAGCTGGTCATAGTCAATGATGGGTTGCGATCATTAATACATGAAAAAGCTGCTGAAGCAGAGCTCAATGAAGAAGCACGGAAACACAGTCAGAGTATTTTTGACAGCGGTAGAACACAAGTTCTTAACGGCAACACCAGCTTGGAAGAAGTGCTGCGGGTAACTCAAGAGAGTTGACTGAAACAACAGGAAGCACAGGGAGAATAATAAGTTGCCTGCATTTGATTACACTGCCCTTAACGAAGCTGGCAAAAAAACACGCGGAATTTTAGAAGCGGATAGTGCTCGCAGTGTCCGTTCACAATTACGGGAAAGATCACTAACGCCCCTAGAAGTCAAAGAAGCGAAACAACAGGCTGAAAAGCAAACTACCCTGTTTGGCTCTAAAAGCATTTCTGGCAATGACCTTTGCCTGGTGACCCGCCAAATCGCTACACTAATTCAAGCTGGTATGCCGCTGGAAACCTGTTTACAAGCTGTGGCAAAACAATCTGAAAAACAAAATGTAAAACGCGTTGTATTAGCCGTTCGGGCAAAAGTACGTGAAGGCCATAGTTTTGCCGATAGCCTTCGCCAGTTTCCACGGGCCTTCCCTACCCTTTATTGTGCAACCATTGCTGCAGGCGAACAGTCTGGCCATTTGGATGTAGTCCTAAACAGATTAGCTGACTACACAGAATCGCAGCAGCAATTTAAACAAAAAATTCAACTGGCTCTGATTTATCCCATTATTTTGCTGGTCATGTCCCTGGCTATTGTCATTGGTCTGATGGTTTATGTGGTGCCGGATATTGTTCAGGTTATCCTGGATGCGGGGCAACAACTTCCTGTGCTGACTGAAATATTAGTGGATACCAGCCATTTCCTGTCCCAATGGGGTTGGCTGTTATTTTTAGTACTCTTTGCTGTCTTTGTTATAGCAAAGCTACTCATACGTAAACCTGAGATACAACTACTCTGGCATCAACAACTGCTTAAAACTTGGATAATAAAACGCTACAGCAAAGCCACCAATGCAGCCCGTTATATCAGTACTCTGGCAATTCTGACACGCAGTGGCATTCCCCTGGTGGAAGCCATGCCCATCGC
>JAJFKD010000057.1 GCA_021773405.1 Porticoccus sp. | reverse complement strand
TCTAAAATACGCCACAGCAATAGCCTGGATGATTTACCGTCGCTGTGGACAGAAACTACCCGAAGCAAACAATATCGTAGAGCTTGGTAAATTCTGGCACCGCTACTTCCACCCTAAAGCAAAAGGAACGGTAGCAGATTTTGTTAGTAGCTATCAGCTTTTAATAAAAACTACAGAAATGGCTGTTGCCTAAATATAAATTGTTAAAACAGTTTTTTTGCCAGGTCAAAGGCATTATCAAACCCGCCATCATTAGAAAAAAGGTTGCCACCAGAACTACTCTTATCAATTAGCTGTGGAAGCATATTCCCTAAGCCTTCCGTTGCCCTTTCCTGAGTTTGCCCTAAGGATTGAGAAAAGGATGATAGTGCATTATTCCCAAACAGCTCCTGTAACTGTCCAGCTTGTATCCCATCATTTTCACCATCTCCCAGCCAACTTCCAACAATACTAGATAGACCGCCATTGCTGGTCATCTTATTGACGATATCCATAATATTTAGACCACCTTGGCCATCACCTAATAACCCGGACAAGGCATTTGATGCATTATCACTAGATACATCACCTTTAAAATAGTTTGTTAACAACTGGGTACCTAATTGTAATAAATCCATTTTGTCTTCCTCTATTGCTGCATAAACCTAACCAGTTCATTTAGTTTTTTAGAATTAGCGCCCTTTAAATAATGACCCAAGAACCCCACGAATTAACGAGCGACCGGCCCGCCCACCAAGACTCCTAGCAACACTCTTGGCAAATGTCTCCAAAATACCCTGACGTTGACGACCTCTGGATTTTTTTGGAGCTTTTTGTGACTCGTACTTCCTGCTTTCTAATGATGCATTCTTCTCAGCTTCTTCCGCAGCTTTTTGGGCGCGCTCAGATAACTTTTCAAATGCAGATTGACGATCCAGACTTGCGTCATATTTACCCACATAAGGGCTTGCAGCTTTAACGACATCACACTCGGACTCACTTGCTGGCCCAATACGTGAAACTGGTGGTTTGATTAACGTCCTGGTGACGAAAGAAGGCGTACCATCACGCATCAAGGTTGAAACTAACGCTTCCCCTACCCCCATCTGACTAATAGCCTCTTGTACTGAAAAGCTTCCATCTGACCGAAAGGTGTCTGCTGCCACTCTGACGACTTTTTGTTCCTTTGGGGTGTAAGCCCTAAGTGCATGCTGAAAACGGTTGGCCAGCTGAGCTAAGACACTGTCTGGAATATCACCGGGACTTTGAGTAATGAAATAGACGCCCACACCTTTTGAACGAATCAATCGCACCACCTGCTCAATTTTTTCCAATAGCGCTTTTGGCGCATCTTTAAACATCAGGTGCGCCTCATCAAAAAATAAAACAAGCTTGGGTTTTTCCGGGTCGCCTATTTCTGGCAATTCTTCAAATAACTCAGATAACAACCACAACAATAGTGTCGAATAAACCGTAGGTTCCTGTACCAATTTACTAGCCGACAAAACATTAATGTAACCCGAGCCACTCTCATCAAGCTTCATTAAATCTGAAAGCTCAAGCATTGGCTCACCAAAAAATGATTTTGCACCACTGCGTTCCAAGCTCAGTAAGCGCCGCTGTATTGCACCAACAGATGTTGACGACACATTGCCATAGGTACTTCTCAGTTCAGCCCCATGATCAGAGATATACTGCAAAATTGAACGTAAATCTTTTAGATCTAGAAGTAACAACCCCTGATCATCTGCCACAGCAAAGGCAATATCCAACATCCCTTGCTGAGTGTCATTTAAATCAAGTAAGCGCGCCAAAAGTAAAGGCCCCATATCAGAGATAGTTGCTCTAACTGGATGCCCTTGTTGGCTATAAAGATCCCAAAAAATTGTTGGTGATCCCTTCCATGGATTCTTAGGAAACCCAAGAATATCTAACCGTTCATTAATTTTTGGATGAGATTTCCCAGCCTGACTGATACCAGAAACATCACCTTTAACATCGACAAGAAATACGGGTACGCCACAACTAGAAAAACTTTCAGCCAATGCCTGTAACGTAACAGTTTTTCCCGTACCCGTAGCACCTGCTATCAATCCATGACGGTTAGCACGTTTCAAATCCAATAGAATCTTTGTCACATCGGGTGAGGCATTATCGCTAGAATGCGGTTTAGTGTAGCCAATAAGAATCGATTGTTTGTTCATTAGGATATTTTCACTCTTCCAAGAATCAACGACTATCTCTTTTCATCATTAAAGAGGTTAGCCAAAAAGATAATTATGCTCAAACAACACTAAACCTACCCAGCCGGCATACGATTTCTCAAGTATTTTTAATTACTACTTCATTTTCCATTAATGAGTAATCAAGGGTTTCATTTCTTTTGCCTGATCAACCCAACCTTGCACAGTTTTTTCACTGGGAGTGGCACGGGTTAGCTTTTTTTCTTCATTCGTTGAAATCATTGCAGCAGTAAGATTTGCCGCATTACGATTGCGAAGTTCTTTAACCGTATCGACACCCGCAGCTTCCAATAGCTCTGAAAACTCTTGCCCTACACCTGATATACGCATTAAATCAGCCATATTGACCCATTTTAATAATTGAGTCGTAGAACAACCTGTGAGTTCTGAGGTTGATGTACGACCTTTTTTATCACTACACGCGTCTAGTAAATCATCCGTAGTCTTAATTTCAGCTTTAGCTAGCTTTTCAGCCATTACTGGACCTATACCTTCAATTTCCTCAATCTTATAAGACATATTATTTTCTCCTTAAACAAACACTGATAATTTCGATTGTAAAAATATTGGTGCCCGACACCTTCAGCCAACTTAGCTGAAGGCCTATACGGGAGTAACAATCAATCTTCCAAGACAAAAGTGATCTTAAGTTTCACTCGATACTCAGTTACTTTGCCGTTTTTGACGCCCACTTCTTGATCTTTTACCCAAGCTCCGCTGACGTTTTTTAACGTTTTACTCGCTCTTTCTACGCCATTTTTTACTGCATCTTCGAAGCTCTTTTTTGATGATGAAGTCACTTCAGTGATTCTTGCTATAGTCATTTGTGTTCTCCTATTTTTTTCATTCAGGCTTTTTAATTCATTTTTTTCATACTGCTTAATACCTACAAAAAACGACCCAGCCAAAAACAATGGAGTAAACAAACATCAAAAAAACTAAGACATGCTCCAATGACAGGTCATGACTTAATATACTTCCCACCATTTAAATGGCCATAAGGAAATGAAAAGGTTTAGTAAAATTTAGTATAGGAGATAACTAGAGGTATGGATGAAAGTTGGTAAAAAAACAGGGATATACAAACTAACCGCCCCATAAATTTATGAGGACTTACAAGAAAATACATCGATATTTGTAGGGGAGTTAGGCAGTTTTTAAAGGCTGGGACGTTTATTTTTTCTTTTTGACGTGTTTCATTAAACGTCGCTTCTTCGCAACCTGGCGTGAAGTAAGTTTGTTCTTTTTTCCTGCAAAAGGGTTATCACTCGATCTGTATTCCACCCTTATCGGGGTACCATGAAGATCTAATTCTCGACGGAATGTCTTTTCCAAATAGCGGGTGTAGTGGTTAGGAATATCATCCACTTGATTTCCATGAATCACAATAACCGGAGGGTTTTGACCACCCGCATGTGCATAGCGTAATTTTATGCGCCGCCCTCTAACTAAAGGAGGTTGGTGAACAGTCACAGCATCTTCAAGTATTTTTGTTAAGCGATTGGTCCCTAGCTTATCTGTAGCCGCAGAATAGGCATTTTCTATGGACTCATATAAGTGACCAACGCCTGTGCCATGTAATGCAGAAATAAAGTGTATATCGGCAAAATCAACAAAACGTAAGCGCCGTTTTAATTCTGATTTAATCCAGTCCTTGCTGTCCGCCTCAAGGCCATCCCATTTATTGATCGCAACAACAATGGCTCTACCTGCATCAATTGCACTGCCCATTAAATGCATGTCCTGATCGACTAAACCTTCATGGGCATCAATAAGTAACACAACAACATTCGCATCACTCACTGATTGTAGCGTTTTAACAATGGAGAATTTTTCTACGCTGAGTTTAACGTTTTTACGTCGCCTGATACCTGCAGTATCAATCAATGTGTATTTTTTACCTTCACGCTCGTAATCAATATAAATACTGTCTCTAGTTGTGCCCGGCATATCAAATACCACAACACGTTCTTCTCCCAGCATTCTATTCACAAGTGTAGATTTTCCAACATTAGGACGACCCACCACCGCAATCTTAATGCCTCGATCTTTTTCGTCTTCAACAGCATCTGGGTCAATCTCTGGAAATGGCTCTAATACTGCTTCCATTAATGATTTAACGCCACGGCCATGGGTAGCAGTAGTAGGATAAACATCCTCTAAACCGAGCTCAAAAAATTCGGCCGTCGCAATATCAGGGTTAATGCCATCAATTTTATTGGCGACCAAATACACTTTTCTCTCTTTTTCCCGAAGATACTTAGCCAGCTGTCTATCAGTAGGTGTCAACCCATCACGACTATCTACAATAAATAGCACAGCATCGGCTTCATCAATAGCGAGCATTGATTGCTCAGCCATTACCGTATCAATACCCTCTTCCTCACCGGTGATACCGCCTGTATCAATCAGCATAAACTTCCGTCCATGCATTTCACCCTCACCGTATTTACGGTCACGAGTAAGGCCTGGATAATTAGCCACAAGAGCATCTCGGGTTTTCGTCAACCGATTAAACAGCGTTGATTTACCCACATTGGGGCGCCCTACCAGGGCAATTACCGGTATCATCTATTCAAAACCTGTTATTACTGATCATTGTGGTAGTAAAAAACTATTCGA
>JAJFKD010000056.1 GCA_021773405.1 Porticoccus sp. | reverse complement strand
AAAAGGGCGGAGAGAATGTACTCTCAGCCTACGATGATAATGCGTCTGTTATTGCAGGAAACGAAGCCGGACGTTTTTTTCCCAACCCTGAAAATAAAGTGTACGGCTATAACCAAGAACCCGTACACCTATTGATGAAGGTGGAAACCCATAACCACCCAACTGCTATTGCGCCTTTCCCTGGTGCAGGCACAGGTTCTGGTGGCGAGATACGGGATGAAGGCGCCGTTGGGCGTGGTTCCAAACCAAAGGCTGGGTTGACGGGGTTTACTGTTTCCAATTTGAATATTCCAGAGCTGCCTCAGCCTTGGGAGCAGAAATATGGCAAGCCGGATCGCATAGTAACGGCACTGGATATTATGGTCGAAGCGCCCATAGGTGGAGCCGCATTTAATAATGAATTTGGCCGACCTAACTTGTGTGGTTATTTTCGTAGCTTTGAACAAGATTTTGATAACGAACGTAGGGGTTATCATAAGCCGATCATGATTGCCGGTGGTTACGGCAATATCCGTGAAGAACATATTGAACAATTTGAATTTGATCCCGGCTGTAAATTAATTGTACTGGGTGGACCAGCCATGTTGATTGGCTTAGGTGGTGGTGCCGCATCCTCAATGGCTTCAGGGTCCAGTGCAGAGGATTTAGATTTTGCCTCAGTACAACGTCAGAACCCGGAGATAGAACGCCGTTGCCAGGAGGTTATTGACCAATGTTGGCAACTTGGCACTGAAAACCCCATTGCATTTATTCATGATGTAGGCGCGGGTGGCTTATCTAATGCCTTTCCTGAATTGGCCAAAGACGGTGGCTGTGGAGCCCATTTTGAATTGCGGAATGTACCTAATGATGAACCGGGCATGTCACCTTTGGCTATCTGGTGTAATGAAGCGCAAGAACGCTATGTCATGGCAGTTAAACCTGAAGATTTGGCTGCATTTGAGGCTATATGCCAGCGTGAGCGTTGCCCCTATGCCGTTGTCGGTGAGTCCATTGCGGATAAACACCTTGTCGTTAACGACAAACATTTTGATGCCAAGCCGGTAGACATACCTATGTCCGTGCTATTTGGTAAACCACCAAAAATGCATAGAAATGTCAAAGCCAAAACCAGTGACACCTCACCCTTTGACTGGTCAGATGTGGTATTAAGTGAAGCGATTGACCGTGTTCTTCACCACCCCACTGTGGCCAGCAAGAGTTTTTTGATCACCATTGGTGATCGCAGTATTACTGGTACCGTTGCACGGGACCAAATGGTCGGTCCTTGGCAGGTGCCAGTGGCCGACTGTGCAGTGACGACTACAAGTTACGATGGTTATACCGGTGAAGCGATGGCCATGGGAGAACGTACACCTTTGGCACTGCTTGATGCTCCGGCATCGGGTCGTATGGCGATTGGTGAGGCCATTACCAATATCGCTGCCACTCGGATTAATCATCTCTCGGATGTTAAATTATCCGCTAACTGGATGTGTGCAGCGGGGCATGCAGGGGAAGATGAGAAGCTATTCCGTACTGTTGAAGCAGTGGGTATGGAGTTGTGCCCTCAGCTTGGCATAACGATTCCCGTTGGTAAGGACTCTATGTCCATGCGGACGGCCTGGGAAAAGGATGGCGAAGAGAAAGCAGTAACATCACCGCTATCTTTAATTATCTCTGCATTTTCCCCAGTACCAGATGTAAGAAAAACTCTAACACCTCAATTGCGTTTTGATCGAGGAGATACGGCACTTCTTTATATTGACTTGGGCAATAATCAAAACCGCTTGGGTGGTTCTATTTTGACTCAGGTTTATAGCCAAATGGGCGATGTAACGCCAAATGTCGATTCTGCTGAAAAGCTAAAGGGTTTCTTTGACATTATTCAGGCAGCCAACGAGGCGGATGAAATCATCGCCTATCATGATCGTTCTGATGGCGGCCTGTTTACTACCTTGGCTGAAATGTCATTTGCCGGAAATATTGGTCTTGATATCTGCCTGGATGAACAGCCGGGTGATGCGCTATCGATTCTATTTAATGAGGAACTAGGCGCTGTTATCCAAATTTCAGCAGACCTTGTTGATGACTTTATCCAGCGTTTTTCTGCATTGGATATACCCGCAAGTGTCGTCGCCACACTGAATCAGTCTGACAATATTGATATCTATCAAGATGGTGCACGACTCTTCAGTAAAAGCTGCGCCGAATTACTGAGAACCTGGAGTCAAACCAGCTACCAAATACAGGCACGGCGAGATAATGAACAGTGTGCACGTCAGGAATTTGATGGCTTGTTCCTGGATGACCCTGGTCTCAGTGCCGGCCTAACTTTTGACCTCAATGATGATGTGGCTGCTCCCTATATTAATAGCGGTGTTAGACCCAGTATGGCAATTCTTCGTGAACAGGGTGTTAATGGCCAAATAGAAATGGCCGCTGCATTTGATCGTGCAGGTTTTGATACCGTAGATGTTCATATGAGCGATATTTTAGCTGGACGAGTCACCCTTGATCAGTTTAAAGGATTGGTTGCTTGCGGAGGTTTTTCTTACGGTGATGTTCTTGGGGCAGGAGAGGGTTGGGCGAAAACGGTATTGTTCAACCCAGGCGCAAAACAGCAATTCCAGCAGTTTTTTAATCGAGAAGATACTTTCACACTAGGTGTTTGTAATGGTTGTCAGATGTTGTCTAATCTGAAATCACTGATACCCGGTGCTGAAAACTGGCCTCATTTTGTCCGTAATACCTCAGAGCAATTTGAGGCGCGTTTATCCCTAGTCAGGGTTGAACCCAGTGCTTCTGTACTATTGCGCGATATGGTGGGCTCTTATATGCCCATCGCTGTCGCACATGGCGAAGGTCGGGCTGAATTCTCTTCAGGTATTGGGGGGATGGATGCCGAGGCATTCAGTGCTTCGGGTGCAGTGGCACTTCGGTATCTTGATAATTATAAAGAAACAACAGAAGTCTACCCAGCAAATCCCAACGGGTCTCCCATGGGAATAACGGGCGTTACCACAGCTGATGGCCGTGCCACCATTATGATGCCTCACCCGGAGCGTGTATTCCGTACCGTGACCAATTCATGGCACCCTGATAATTGGCAAGAAGATGGTGCTTGGATGCGCTTATTTAGAAATGCTAGGTTATTTGTTGACTGAGTAGGTTGTTTGAGGTGTAAATTTGAGACATAAAAAAGCCGGTAGTTACATTAACTACCGGCTTTTTAGTTTTGCTTCTGTTAATTCAGCTCTGTAGTTAGAGCTCAGAATTAAAGTCTAGGCTAGAATTAAAGCCCTGAGTAGTAGGCCGCCAGATCATCTGCATCTTGATCCGTCAGGGTTTTAACCATGTTCGACATCATTGGGTCATTACGCTGACCATCACGGAATGCTTTGATTTGCTTGGAAAGGTAAGTTGCTTTTTGGCCAGCCAGGTTAGGCCACAAGTCATTTGAACTTATACCATTGGCACCATGACATCCTGCACAGGAGGCTGATTTTGCTTGCCCTGCAGCTGCATCACCTGCAATAGCTTGGCCAGTTGTTGCCATTAGGGTAGCGATTACCATTGTTCCAATCAGTTTTTTCATTGTTAAAGCTCCAGCTGTAGAGTAAAACTTAAGATAAAGCTATTAGGGCTAGTCCCAACCTGGGAGGCACTACTAATTAGCTTATGTTGTATGTATTTTTTGTCCTATTTTAATAGCTGCATTTTAACAGAAAGCTTAAAGATAGGTTGTAAAAATTAGTTGATAGATATCAATCGTATTAATGACTAATTTCTTGTTATGTCTTTCATACAGCGGCTAACAAATAGCGAAGCCGTAAATAACGCAATAGCACCACCTTGGTGGGCCGCGGCAAGTGGTACTGGCACATGGAGAAGCAGAGTTGATATACCCATTGCTATCTGGATGAATAATAGGGCTACAAAAATGTAAATTCCCATTCGCAATGTGGTTGAGCTAGTTTTGCCTAAGCTTTTATAGGAAAAGCTCAAAATTAGTATAAATAACAGATAAGCAAATATGCGATGGTTAAACTGAATGGTGGTGATATCTTCAAACATCGCTAACCAGGCAGGCGTTGTACTGAATAGTCCGGGGGGGATAAAGCTGTCTCCCATCAAAGGGAAGGTGGGATAGGCAAACCCTGCTCGAGTTCCTGCCACGAGACCTCCGGACAGAATCATTAAAAATAATAACCCTGTTAGTACATAGGCGAAATTTTTTAGCCCGCCAATTTGCTCGGGGCTGCATTCCTTAGTATTGCTAGGGTTTGTTTGCCTAGAGAGCAGTCCAAAAGCCACCCACAATATATATGCATAGATTATTACGGCAGCCCCAAGGTGGGCGGTTAGCCTGTATTGGCTTACCCTTGGGTTGTCGACTAAACCACTTTTGACCATATACCAGCCTAATAACCCCTGACAGCCGCCAAGAATAAACATGACCATTAACTTTGGTGTGAGCCCGGTTTTGATACGTCCGGTAAAATAGAAAAACAAAAAGGGTACAAGAAAAATCACACCAATCAATCGCCCTAATACACGGTGTAGGTACTCGTACATAAAGATAGATTTAAATTCACCAACGCTCATCCCTTTATTTACTTTTTGGTATTCGGGGAATTGCTTATATTTATCAAATGTTTCTTGCCACTCTGTGTCATTGAGCGGCGGGATGACGCCCACTAAAGGTTTCCACTCGACCATGGACAGACCAGAATGGGTGAGACGAGTAACTCCTCCCAAAATAATCATGGCAAAGATTACACCTGCACAAAATAGCAGCCAGAGGGAAATTTGTCTGTCGTAGCGATCTTCAGTGTTAAGCATGGATTTTAAGTTCTTTTGGCAAAGGAAGCTGTGTGCGTATTGTAGTGAAATCATTCACCCAATCAATAGAACGGTGATAGAGAATAAAGCTTTAGCTCTAGATTTTAACCTGGGCGACCATCGGCTCGAGGACTTGTCAGTATTGGCCAATAAATACATACAAACAGAGAAAAAGCTGCAATCCAGCAAAGTGCACTTAACAGGTATCCGTTAGTCGGTTGGTTGGTGAGAAGAGGGGTGACAACCCTTGCTATAGTTGCCGTGACAAGCAAGATATAACCGAAGGTGATGAGCTTGCCAACTTTCAGGGGCCTGCCCGTATGACCTAGAGAAACTCTACTGATCATGGCCAGGATCATAAGTCCCATGCCGCCAATTGTGAGTCCATGTAGTGTACTTGAGAGAGAAAGGTTTAATCCAAAGTGAAATAAACTCAGCATGCCAATACTTAAGATGATCAATAGATATGAAAGGTGGAGGGACCATAATAGTGGTTTTGATAAAAAAAGCAGTGGTGTTGATACCGTAAGTTTGGCATTCCACCTTCCAAATCGTATGGCATTGGCTAATGCTGTGACCAATAACAGAATGCCTGCTGTTATATCAGGTGTAATTTGCCGACTTATCGGGCTGTAAAAAACGACTAAAACCAATGGAAGAATAGAGAGTAATTCCAGGGCTAAAATAGGTTGAGGCTTTTTAAGGTTTAGAGCATTTGCTGTAAAGAAGGGGATGACTCTGCCGCCCATGACCAGAATAATCATTGTAATAATGAGTATCGTGCTTTGTGTCTCTGGAAGAGAAAAGCTATCTCCTTGAAGCAAACGGTAATGGCTGTAACCATTTGCCCAGCTTAGTAACAACAGGAGTGGTACAAACATTAGATTGCGCCATAATTTTGCTGTGACTACAGGCTTACATAAAATAAGAGCAGCAGTGGGTAGGAACAGCACATCTACGATGGCAATTAACGTGTGAGAAGTAACGGGGAATAACATCAACAATCGCCCTGCTAACCACAATAGAAAAAGAGCCGCTAGAGGCCACCCAGAGAGACCAGGAAGCCCACTCCAGTTTTGAACTGCTGTTAGCAGAAAACCTATAATGATTGCACAGCCAAAACCAAACAGCATTTCGTGCCCATGCCACCAAAACCAGCCACCATAGGGCTGAAAGCTTTGGCTTATATTTAAAGAATTATTTAAAAAAAGTGCCCAAAGCAGGATAGCTAAAACTGAAAAAAGGCTACCAAATAGGAAAAAGGGGCGAAATGCCAAACGAAATATAGGTGGTTTGGCATCTTCTTTTTTTACATCCGTAATATTGATCACTGTGTTTCCTAGTTTATGCCTTATAAAGTAAGCTATTTCTCTTACTAGATAGCCGTTAACATGAGTTAATTTATAACACTATAGAAGAAGTAGGCTGAGGATCACAACTGCCCAAAAGAGGTAGTTTGAGTAGTAGCTATTATTGATTCATACCGAGCTGGTTCTAAGTGAAAATTTGTTGCAAACCTATTTTGGTTATAGTCCTGTTTGATTACAGCCCTGTTTGATTTGAGCCCTATTCAATTTGAGCTTAAGTTGATTTGAACTTAAGCCGATTGAAACTCGACTTAATAGAAACTTTGGAAGGAATATTAAATGCCCGCAGTAATCGCTAATGGTGTAGAAATAGCTTATGCCGATGAAGGAGAGGGGGAACCTCTAATTTTTTTACATGGATTGGGCATTAGCCAAGCTGACTGGCAGCCACAAATTGAGCATTTTAAAGAGCATTACCGAGTCATTGCCCCTGACTTCAGAGGGCATGGAGCCTCTGAAAAACCTGATGCTGAATACAATATTCCTGTCCATTCAGCAGATATCATTGCTTTGATGGATACCTTGGAACTGGCTACTGCGCATATTGTTGGATTATCAATGGGGGGAATGGTGGCCTTTCAGCTTGCTGTGGATGCGCCTGAACGCTTGCGTACCATGACCATTGTTAATTCAGGTCCGGCGTTACCTAATGATACTTTTGCGGCCAAAAAAATGCTTTGGTCTCGCTTGATTATGATTCACTTGTTTGGCATGAAGTGGTTTGCTAAAAAAGTAGCAGGGAATATGTTTGTTTCTGATGAACATGATGAGGCTGTTGCTGCATTGGCCAACCAAATAGCCAGTAATCCGAAGAAAATCTATTTACGTAATCTCAAATCATTGTGGGGTTGGGGTGTGCTGGAACACCTTACTGGAATTAAAACACCTACATTGATGCTTACAGGCGATTGTGATTATTCTCCTGTCGCAGTAAAACAAGCGATTGTAGATGCAATGCAGAGAGCTGAATTAGTGGTGGTTGAGAATTCAGGTCATGGCACACCTATTGAGCGACCTGAAGAAACAAATAGGGCTATCGAATCTTTTTTGAATGCTCATTAAGCCAGTTATCTATTTTATTTTTTAACTGGTCTTTGGTTATCTCGGCTGTTCGAAAAATTTCCCCTGCTCGATAAAATTCTAGAACCCGCAAGTTGGTTAAATTGGGTTCAAAGTAAATATCGGGTGAAGATATGGCAAGTTTCTCTCGAATAATACTTTTTTGCATAATTTGATAGGTATTAAAGACTGCTTCAGACAAAGAGGGAATTTGTTCTGAAACGGTACGTTCGCCAATCACATCAATAGCGATGGTTAAATCACAGCTCTTGGGAAGAGTATCAAAGGGAACGGGGTTTACAGCGCCACCATCAATTAAAACTTGGTCGTTGATTTTTACCGGTTCAAATAGCCCAGGCAGTGACATACTAGCCCGAATGGCAGGTATCAACGGGCCATGCTCAATAATGACTTGTTGTCTGTTCCAAAAATCAGATGCGACTACTTGTAGGGGCGTTTCCAATTCTGAAAAATTGGTGGCATGCACAGATTCGAAAAGGTAAGTCAGTAAGTTTTCTACCCGCACTAAACCACGCCCTCTAATTTGCGGAGCGATGAAGTCTAACCATTTGAAGATGTGTTTACGTGTAACGATGTGCTTTAAAGATTCATTTTCTTTTAGGCTGAATTCCAGAAAGATTTCTTTCATTTCGTTAGTAGGCATACCCGCACAATACATAGCGCCTATCAAGGCACCGATGCTTGTGCCCGAGACAAATGATGGTTTAAGGCCGAGTTCTTCCAGTGCTTCAAGGACTATGACGTGGCTAATTCCCTTGGCCCCTCCGCCGCCTAAAGCTAGGCCTACATTTTCGATCATGCTACTACCTTCTCCAATATGCAGTTGCTGCCTTTTCTATATGATTTCTTTCTCTACCTTATAGATACTTTTACAGTTAACCTCACCCAATTACCTGTCTTAGCTTTATCATAGTGCTTGAATGGAGGTTTATGAGTTGATTTGGCACATTAATTCCGGTTTATTGGACCCTTTAAGAATAATAGTTGTAAAAGCCCGTTGGATATAAAAAGTATGGATAAACAGAATGTAAAACTTGAACCTACATGGCTAGAAGTTTTAGGTGAAGAGTTCGATCAGCCGTATATGGCCCAACTTAAAGAATTTTTGGTTAGCCAAAAGTCAGCAGGTAAGACTATTTACCCCGCAGGTTCTAACTGGTTTTCTGCATTCAACAGCACACCGTTTGATCAGGTCAAAGTTGTTATTCTGGGGCAAGATCCTTATCACGGGCCTAATCAAGCTCATGGGCTATGTTTTTCTGTATTGCCAGGTGTCGCCATTCCTCCCTCTTTAAGAAATATGTACCAAGAACTACACAGTGATTTAGGTATTTCTCCCCCCAATCATGGATGCCTTACCCAATGGGCAGAGCAGGGTGTGTTGTTGTTAAATGCGACCCTTACTGTGGAGCAAGGGAATGCAGGTGCTCACCAAGGGCAGGGGTGGGAGCAATTTACAGACCGAGCAGTGCAAGTATTAAATGAACAGCGAGAAGGATTAATTTTTCTTCTGTGGGGTAGTTACGCACAGAAAAAAGGTGCATTAATAGATACCACTAAACACCGGGTGTTGAAAGCACCACATCCATCTCCGTTATCAGCCTATCGGGGCTTCTTTGGTTGTAAGCACTTTTCAATGACGAATCAGTACCTTAATGAGCAGGGTATAGCATCTATAGACTGGCAATTACCATCGTCTATTTAAGGCTGTTCGGCCTTTATGGGTGTACGAATAGGAGAGTGGCCCCCCTTTGCTCTCAACCAGTTCATTCCTTTTAGAATGGCGGGGCGGCTGACAATTTTTCTCTCAAGGGCATACTTTCCTGGATAGTCAATTAATAAAAGGCCAACAGCCATGGTCAGTAGACCTTGCCCTGGTAAAAACAGCATCAGTATGCCACCACAAAGAAGAGCGAGACCAAGTAAGTTCTTCCCCAATAACAGTATGATTCGGGTCACAGGGTGGCGCTCTTTTAAGTCCGCAGGTTTTCTATGTTGATGTGAGAAATAGTCTTCAGGAATAATTCCGACTAACCAGGGCAGTGCTAAAAGGCTGCCCACAAATGTGATGAGTGAAATGATACTCAGCCAGGTTAAAAGCGTTTGATTTGTCGATAACCAATCAATCATAGGATTATTTTATGTATAAATAACTTTAAATAATTATTTTAACCTATTGAAATATATCATTTATATTTCATACGGTAATGGTAAATAACTGATGTTTGTATACTTTCTTTCATCAATGAGTAATGTTGTCGATTTAGCTGCCTCTTCAGTAAGAACTGCTAAAATTTCATGTGTGTTTTCATCTGCATGGGCGGCAGTAACTAAATTCCCTATGCTTTGTTCTTGCTCTGGAAGTTGGCAGCTGGAACCGGGAGTAGGTAATTTTTGTTTAGATACGACTTCTATTGGTAAAGATAGCCGATACATTCTTCGTTTGAGTTTGCCCAAATATTTCATCCGGGCCACAACTTCTTGTCCGGTATAGCAGCCTTTTTTAAAGCTAATACCATCAATAGCTTGCAGATTGAACATTTGAGGCACAAACAGAGCCGTTGTTTCTAGCTGTATCGTGGCGATACCTGCTTGGATATCCTGTAATTTCCAAAGCTCTGTTCCAACGGGTTTATATTGCTGTTGCAAACACTCCCAAGTAGATTCAGCGTGTTCCTTTGAAACAATAACTAATTGGCGATCATTGCTAAGGCTTACATTTACTATAAATGTTGCCTGCTTTAGCAAAGCTATTTCGTTAGAGGACTGCTTACTACTTAAGCCAATGCAGTGATATACCTCACTGCTATCATTTAATTCCACTTTAAAGAAGGCGGCATACTTAGAAAGCTCATCGATGCTGGATGGTACTAATGACAGGTCCATTACCATCAATAAGTGGTCATCATTTACTTGGATCAGATAGAAGCTGGTCAGGGCTCTCCCTTTGGGGTTGCACCTAGCGCCGATAAGGGGATGATCGATGTTGAGCTGGTCTACATCACAAGTAACTTGGCCTTGTAGAAACTTTTTAGCATCTGCCCCCTGTAATGAAATAATACCTAAATGAATTAAGGGCGTTAGCGTAGGTTGTTGTAGCAGCGAAGGGTAATCAGCAAGAATTTCTGCAAACAATAGAGAGTTATTTGCAATGTCTACAGTTGCGCCTTGTTGCTCTAAAAAATGGTGCCAGTTATTCATAGTTTGCTTAGGGTTGTTTATCTAGAATCGTTTACCAAGAACCATTTACCACGAAACATTTATCAAGAGACATTTACCAAGAAACAAGGTTACTTAATTAAATAGACCAATGTTCATAGTCAAATGGTGTTACGGCTTTTGTTAAAACAAAATAGGTCTTAATACAAAAGCGGGGCATCTTAGTGTGTAAAATATAGTAGTTCCACTATAATGCCCACCCTTTCATATGGGTAACAGGTGATTTTAGATGGATAGGAACCGACTTTTCTGGGCAAGTCGACGCGGTATGCTTGAGTTAGATCTTGTATTACTGCCGTTTTTGGAAAAAATCTATCCTACGTTAGAGCAAGAAGATAAAGAGCGTTACTGGCGCCTACTGGATTCTGAAGATCAGGATATGTTTGGCTGGTTTTTACGACGTGAAAATCCTGAAGATCCTGATTTACTAAAAATTGTCCAAATCATCCGTGATACCAGATCAGAAGCACGTTAATTTATCGCTCAAGGTATCTCGAGTATTATTGTACTGGGTGATCATTGTTCATGTTCTGTCAGCAGCCACTATTCTGCTGCTAAGCCTTTCTTTCGGACTCAACTTACTTGTAACGACAGCTTTGTTACTTGTCGTTTGTTTGGGTTATCTGCATTGCTCTCGTAAAATTCAGGTACTAAGGTGGAGCAAAATTTCGTTCGATGGTCATCAGTGGTCTTTATTCTCTACTATCAGCACAGTAGGTGATAAACCGGTCTTAGTTCAGCTTGACTATTACTATCGATTTGGAGATAGCTGGATTCTTGGGTTTCGTCAGCTAGACAAACAGCGAAAGAGGATCATTATTCCGTTATTACCCGACACTTGTAGGTCTGGTTCTTATGATAAGGGCAACTTACGAGATATCAGCCATGTATTATTAATGGCCAATAATTAATACTATTTTACCCTTCTAAATTTCTCATCCTATTATCTATCTATTCTTTGTTCACAATAATATTTTGAGCGGCAAAATTAATCGGCACCATAATCGTATCTTTTGCGATGGGTGATGTTTCTGGGTAGTCCAGGGTGTAGTGAAGTCCACGACTTTCTTTTCGTTGTTTGGCACAGCGAATAATAAGCTCAGCAACTAATACCAGATTACGTAACTCTAATAAATCGCGGCTAATTTTGTAGTTTTTGTAGTATTCAAGAATTTCTTTCTGTAACAGTTCTACGCGGTGCTTTGCCCGTTCCAATCTTTTTTGGGTTCGAACAATGCCTACATAGTCCCACATAAAGCGCCTTAATTCGTCCCAGTTGTGGGAAATGATCACATCCTCATCAGAGTGAGTGACACGGCTTTCATCCCAGGGCCTGGCTGGTTCAGGAGCAGGAATATGATCAATAGTTTCATTGATAGCAGTGGCGGCAGCTTGTCCAAAAACAACGCACTCTACTAGGGAGTTACTGGCCATACGATTTGCACCATGAAGACCTGTAAATGCAGTTTCACCGATGGCGTAAAGGTTCCAAAGGTCTGTTTGACCCAACTGATTCACCATGATGCCGCCACAAGTGTAGTGAGCTGCCGGAACCACAGGTATGGGTTCCTTTGTGATATCAATGCCATAGGATAAGCATTGAGCTTTTACTGTGGGGAAATGTGATTCAATAAATTCTGCTGATTTATGGGTAATGTCCAAGTAGACGCAATCACTACCCAATCGCTTCATTTCGTGGTCAATGGCACGAGCGACAATATCCCTAGGTGCTAATTCCTCTTTGGGATGAAAGCGAGACATGAAACGTTCGCCATTTTCTAATCTTAGGTAGGCACCTTCACCACGGAGTGCCTCTGTCATCAATAGGGCTTTTGCATTGGGGTGATATAAGCATGTTGGGTGAAATTGGTTGAATTCCATATTGGCAACGCGACAGCCCCGTCGCCAAGCAACTGCAATACCATCACCTGATGCCCCATCAGGGTTGCTGGTATATAAATAAGCTTTGCTTGCTCCACCTGTGGCTAGAATCACGACTTTGGCTTGAAAGGCGCAAACGCTATCCTCTTTGGTGTTTAAAACGTAGGCGCCAGTACAACGAATTCGACTGGAGCTTTTATCTGCCTGTGTGATCAAGTCGATGATGACGTGATTTTCAAATAACTCGATATTTTTGTGTTGAATGACTTTGTCGGCAAGGGATGATGATACCTCTTTACCCGTTGCATCAGCGGTATGAAGAATGCGACGGTGGCTGTGTCCGCCTTCTTGGGTCAAGTGGTAGTCAGAATTATTATCACATTTGGTAAAGGCAACTCCTTGTTCTATCAACCAACGAATTGCTGTAGGACCATGTTCAACTGTGTATTTAACAGTGTCTTCATGACATAGCCCAGCACCGGCAATAAGAGTGTCTTGAACATGTGATTCTATAGAGTCTTGCTGGTCAAAAACTGCTGCAATGCCACCTTGGGCATACCAGGTGGAACCTGATTTGATAGAGCTTTTACTCAGTAGAGCGATGTTGTGATTGTCGGCTAGTTGGAGTGCAGCAGTCATTCCTGCGGCACCGCTACCTATTATCAACACATCATGGGTTTGGGGATGGGTGCGGGGTTTGTTCATTAACGTACTGTTTTACCTTAAATCGGTACCTTAAAATCCGTGGGGAGCATGATAGTATAGGGAAGCAAAAATAAACACTGATTCTAAGTGCTTGGTAATTTCATCCTATGAGAATACGAACTATTTGCGGTTAGAGTGGTCTAGCAAACTGCCATAATGTAATGGTTGGGGATTTGAAGTAGTTTTTGAAGTAGCCTTTGGAGAAATTATGGAAGCCGAGCAGGCAAAAGATACCGATAAGCAGTTAGTAGCTCGCGTTCAAAAAGGTGATAAAAGGGCATTTGATATGCTGGTATTGAAATACCAGTATAAAGTCCATGCGATTGTCAGCCGTTACATCAAAGACTTTGATGAAGTGAATGATGTTGTTCAAGAAGCTTTCATCAAAGCTTATCGTGCACTGGCAAAGTTTCGTGGTGACAGCCAGTTTTATACCTGGTTGTATCGTATTGCTGTGAATACAGCAAAAAACTATCTGGTTGCCCGTAACCGTCGTCCCCCAGCAAATGATGTGGATGCAGCTGATGCTGATTATTATGAAGGCAGTGATCGACTGAAGGACATTGATTCACCCGAAAACCTACTTTACCGTGATGAGCTTGAAGCGGTAGTGGATCATGCCATCAGAGATTTGCCTGAAGATCTTCGTACTGCGGTAACTTTGCGTGAATTTGAAGGTCTCAGTTATGAGGAAATTGCTGAAGTGATGGATTGCCCAGTTGGCACCGTCAGATCACGAATTTTCAGGGCCAGGGAAGCAATTGATGAGAAAGTTAAGGTTTTAGAACATTAATTTGTTTTGTTCGTTGAACCTTTTCGTATGCACCCTGTCTCACTGCTAGTTTTTGAACAAATAGATGTTGAATATTAACCAAAACAGTAAAACTGAAGGTGACCGCAGACATGAGTAATAACACTCAAATAAAAGAATCTCTGTCAGCGCTTATGGATGGCCAAGCTGATGAACTGGAAGTTCGCCGTGTACTGAAAGAAGTGTCTGAAAATGACGAACTTCGAGATACTTGGAGACGACATCAATTAGCTGCGGCCGCCATGCGTCGCGAACTTCCAGAGCAGGTTGTGGATTACTCTAGTGCTATCCATGCTGCTTTGGAAAATGAAGAAGCGCTTGGTGGGCCATCGGCGTTTAGCCGAGTCGCTAAACCATTAGGGCGTTTTGCTGTTGCTGCATCTGTTGCTGTTATCGCGTTAGTCGGTGTACAACAATACAACAAACCTGCCGGTACTCCAGGAAATACCCCTGCTACTATTGCTTCTGTTGATAATGTTCAGGTTGATTTCAGTGCACCCCAGATTCGTACTTCTGCTGAGTTTGGTATACCGCCAGTTACTGCTCGTACTGTCAGTGCTACCAATGGTTCTCAACAAGGTTATTCTGCACCTCGTTCAGTTATACAGGTAACAGAAGTAACGCCTGATAAAGTAACCCGCGAACAGGTTCAGGCATATTTGAATGAGCTTATGTTACAGCATACTGAAAATGCTGCATCAAACACCAATCAGGGCATGTTGCCATTCGCACGTATGCCAACTGATCAGGATTAATTTATCAGGGCTAATTTATTCGAATATAGGGAAGAGAAGTTTTTGCAGTTACTTTCCATATTAAGGCAGTCTTTTAGTTTAAGACTGCCTTTTAGTTTAAGGTTGTTATATAAACAACTTGGAGTGCTGTTATTCATTCTGATGGCAGCCGTTCCATTTTCACCATCCTTCGCTCTTGATGATTTATCATCAGTTACCAATCTTCTCAAACAAATGGCTGAGGCTAATCGCCAGTTAAGCTACCAAGGCATTTTTTCCTACGAACATGGCGGCACGCTTAAAACCGTAAAGGTTTTTCATTCGGTACGCGATGGCCAGGAGTTTGAACGAATAATTCATCTCAATGGTCCAGAAAGAGAAGTGGTACGACGAGGTAATAACTTAAATTGCCAGCGTCTCGGTGATGCCATGTTGCGGGGGCAATCGTTCAGGGGAGCATCCTTAAGAGGTGCGCCATCTGGATTATCTGAGCTCTCTCGCGGATATTTAGAATCCCACTACAGCCTTTACATGAAAGGAGAGGATAGGGTTGCTGGACGGGTTATTACAGTCGTGCATGTGGTACCTAAGGATGAATTCCGTTATGGCTATGTTTTAGGCATTGATAAAGAGACGGGGTTATTACTGCAGTCAATGTTGATTGGTAGTAAGAAACGTGTGTTGGAACGTTTTCAGTTTGTTGATGTAACAATTGGAACATTGGTCGATGACATGGCCGTGGAGCCAAGCAATCAAGACCATCATCTAGCCTCACTTGATGCAGCACCTTGTTTGAATGAAAAGGGTGCCTTGCCTGTTAATTCAGAACGACATTGGAAAGTCACCTGGCTGCCACCAGGGTTTGCTCTATCCGGTTATCATATTTCCCCTGAAACAAAACGAGAAACTTTAGTTTTTACTGATGGCCTTACTGTATTTTCTGTATTTGTCGACCCGGATGAAGTCATTAAAGTACCGGACATGCAGGCGGAGCGGGGAGCCACTGTTGCTTTTTTAAGTCGTATTCGCAATGGTAACGAAGAGCACGTGATTTGTGTTGTTGGAGAGATACCTATAGAAACGGCAAAGAAAGTAGCTCAATCGTTAACACCGATTAAATAACGTGGCTTTTAAATCAAGTCTCCCTCGTAAATGCCAATTTAACCCAACTCAACCCAACTCAACCCAATATAGTCCCCTTAATTAATTATCTAATTAAGCAGCCAAGGTTTGTCCATTGATATAATAAGATAACTAAATGTTATTCTTACTTATCAACAATATAAGTTATATTGCACAGATATTTTTACGTACTGCATTATTTTTTAAGGGACTCTTTTTAGTAAAGAATTTTTTAACAAGGCATTTAAGTGATTAAAGAAACTGGCAAAGTTATTTCTATCGACACCGATGGTGTTTGGGTTGAAACAATCAAACAATCGGCATGCCAGTCGTGTTCAGCACAAAAAGGTTGCGGACAGAGCCTTATCGCAAAAGCAACGGGCAAGACAACAGCAATTCGGGCGCTAGCTGATAATCATCATTTGAAAAGCTTAAAAGTCGATGATCAGGTTGTTATTGGAATACCTGAAAATGTAGTGGTTACGGGCACCTTACTGACCTATTTGTTACCGCTGATACTTATGGTCATTGGTGTTTTAGTGGCATCTGAATTATCTGCTAGTGATTTTTTCGTAGCTATTGGTGCAATAGTAGGCCTTGCTTGTGGTGGTCTTTTGGTTAGATTACATTCATATCTCAATCATACTAATACTGATGTGCAGCCCATGGTTCTTGAGTGGTCATGTCCGGCACCTCACCATGTAAATGCGATTTCTCTATAATTTTTATCTCAATATAGTTTTTTAACTCAATATAACTCTCCTATCTCAATATGGGCTCTGCCTTTCTTTTTTAAACAAAACCTTTTTCAAAATATACCTCTCGTAAAAATAAACATTTATGCATAAACGTTACCCTAGTTACAAATACGATATTTGCTCTTGTGTCTAACCTTTCTATCTTTCTATTGTCAGAGACAGGGCGTGGGATAATTAGGCATTTGTTTGAGATAGATTATTTGAGTTGAGCTGAGGGAAGTTATGTTGAAGCACTTTAGGTATGTTTTCTTATTGGTAAGCCTGTTTATTACTTCTCCTGTGTTTAGTCATGGCATGCCTGGATTTACTTCATTGATAGAATCCACATCTTCAGCTGTTGTCCAAATTGATACGACTGAAAGCAATAGTGATAGAAATGCGTCCCAAACCCCACCTCGTAATATCCCAGGTATTTTTGGCGAACAGTTCAAACAGCAAGAAGAATCTAATGTTGCTCTGGCTGCTGGGTCAGGTTTTATCATTTCGAAAGATGGTTATGTATTAACAAACAATCATGTGGTTGAGGGGGCAAATGACATAGTTGTTCGGCTCAGCGATCGCCGAGAATTTGATGCAAAAATCATTGGTGTCGACCGACGTTCAGATTTGGCTTTGTTGAAAATTGAAGCAAAAAACTTGAATGCCCTGAAATTCGCCAATGTGGACGAATTAAAAGTAGGGGAGTGGGTGTTGGCTATTGGCTCTCCCTTTGGGCTGGATTACTCAGCAAGTGTTGGTATCGTCAGTGCTATTGGCCGCAGTATCCCTACGGATATGGGAGATAACTACGTACCTTTTATTCAAAGTGATGTAGCTTTGAATCCGGGCAATTCTGGCGGCCCGTTGCTCAATCTTGAGGGTGACGTTATTGGGATTAATTCTCTTATTTTTAGCCGGTCCGGTGGCTCTATAGGGCTGTCGTTTGCTGTGCCTGCTAATGTTGCAGCGAAGGTTGTCAAACAATTGAAATCGAAAGGCTATGTCGATAGAGGTTGGTTGGGTGTTTATATTCAAGATGTCGATAAAAAGTTAGCGGAATCTTTTGGGCTGGATAAACCAACAGGAGCATTGGTAGCCCAAGTTGAACCTAATAGCCCAGCATACAAAGCGGGACTTGAGCCTGGAGACATTGTGTTAAGCCTAAATGGTGAAAAGATTATTGATTCAGGTGATTTGCCCCATGTGGTGGGGTTGCTGGCGCCTGGCGACAAGATAAAGGCTGTATTAATCCATAAAGGAAAGAAAAAGATCCTTAATATCGTTGTCGGCGCTTTGCCAACCCTAGAACCTAAAGCTAAATCATTGATCAAGCCAGATGCATTGGGTCTTATTATTGCTGAAATAGAAGATGATGGCATGGGTTCCTGGCGTACAGGTGTTTTAGTTGTCGAAGTCGCCCCAGGTTCAGTTGCTAGTAAAGCTGGTTTGGTTAAAGGTGATGTCATCATGCAATTGGGTTACCACAGTATTGATAGTTCAAGCGATTATTTTGAAGCGATCAAAAGATTACCTAAAGGTGAACCTGTGGCGATAAGATTGATTAGGCAAGGGCGTTCTATTTTTAAAAGCATTGAAGTCGAATGATTGTGTTGAGTTACTTGGTCTAAATGCCCCTAAAGCTTCTTGGGTAGAAAGGGGTTCTTATAAAACAAAAATTATAGAGAGGTCATATAGTTAACATCTTTTTAACATAGAGTTAAGCTGCCTTTAAAGCAGAGCACGTGGATGGTTACTTCTCTATTAGTTACACAGCTAGTTCTGCTACTGGTTTCATGGCGTCTGTGGGGCAAATAGGCTAGACTGCACGCCCTAATGCTAACCCACTTGTCGTAGTTGATAATTGAGCTCCGACAACCATTTTATGACAACCAAATTTGAAGCCTGTGTCTGATTTAAGCCATATCCGAAATTTTTCAATTATCGCCCATATTGACCACGGAAAATCTACCATCGCTGACCGTTTTATTCAGGTTTGTGGCGGACTTTCTGAACGAGAAATGGCCGCCCAAGTGCTCGATTCTATGGATATCGAGCGTGAGCGTGGCATTACTATCAAAGCCCAAAGTGTTACCTTGGATTACACGGCGAAAGATGGCCGTACTTACCAGCTTAACTTTATTGATACGCCTGGCCATGTTGATTTCTCCTATGAGGTTTCTCGATCATTAGCTGCTTGTGAAGGTGCTTTGTTGATTGTGGATGCAGGGCAAGGCGTGGAAGCACAATCTGTAGCTAATTGTTATACCGCTATCGCACAAGGCCTTGAGGTGATACCTGTCTTGAATAAGATGGATTTGCCCCAAGCAGAGCCGGATCGTGTCATAGAGGAAATAGAAGATATTATTGGCATTGATGCACAGGGTGCTGTGCGTTGTAGTGCGAAAACAGGGA
>JAJFKD010000055.1 GCA_021773405.1 Porticoccus sp. | reverse complement strand
CATTGACCATGGTGCGGACGGCATTACCATTCACCCTCGCCCGGATCAGAGACATATCAGACCTCAGGATGCACGAGATTTAAAAAACCTGATCACTGAGATTAATAAAACTAGAACCACTCCTGTCGAATTTAATATTGAGGGAAATCCATTTGCAGGCCCCAAAGGCAGTTATCCTGGTTTAATTCAACTAGTTGAAGAAACCCAACCCGATCAATGTACTTTGGTACCGGACAGTGACAGCCAGCTCACATCAGATCATGGGTTTGACCTCAAGAAATCGGGAGATACTCTCGAGCCCATTATCAAACAAATAAAAACTAGTGGTGTTCGAGTCAGCCTGTTTATGGATCCGGATCTATCACAGATTAAATTAGCAAAAGATGTCGGCGCTGATCGTATCGAGCTTTACACCGGCCCCTATGCAGCAGCTTGGGATACAGAGCAGTTTAAACGTATTTTTGAACGACACTACAACGCGGCTGAACTTGCTCAAGAACTTGGTTTGGGGTTGAATGCCTGTCACGATTTAAATCTGGAAAACCTAAAAAAATATGCCTCTATTCCGGGACTTTTAGAGGTGTCGATTGGGCATGCGTTGACTGTAGATTCAATTGCAATGGGTATGGGAAAAGCAGTTCAGTGCTATAAGGCCCTACTATCTAATTAACCAACCAAATTAACCCAAGAGGGTTAAGGGCTCAGCCCACCCTGTCACACTTAATTTTCCTGACTCTCCTGGCACTTCACACAAAACTTTGATTCTGGCTTTACCTCCAGGCGGCGAATATCAATATTATCCCCACAGTGTTGACACCACCCGTACTCACATAAACCAGAGCCACCCTGTTCTATATTCAACAATGCACGCTGGACATCTTTTAAGCGCTTTTGATAACCAGCACGACACGCATGGGACATTTCCTGTTGTTGAATCGCATCCATTCGAGATAATCGCCCCACCTTGGTTTGATCAAGTTCGACGGGATCACCAGATTCTGAAGATATATCTAAGAGCATGAGCAACTCATCATGAAGTGCCTTCAATGATCGCCCAAAACTCTTCAGTTGTTTCTCTGTTAAATCGTCCATAAGCGTATAATAATCCCTTCCGCTATATATCCATAAACACAAACCACGAGTATTTTTTCTAGTGATCGATTCTGCTGACCACCTTAAACGCAAACAATTTTACGACCGACTGCTAACTATCTATGGCCGTAAACCTGTATTGGAAGCTCTAGAAAACCCTGAAATCCCCTGCTTTCGACTTCACCTAGCTGACACAAATAAGCCAGGTGGAATCATTAAACAAATTATAACGTTGGCAGAAAAACGTGACGTTGAGATTGCTTACCATAGCCGCCAAGAACTCTCTAGAATCTCCCGCAATAGCAAACAAGACCAAGGGATTGCCGCAGATCTAGAATGCCCAAACCATCAGCTCTTGGAGGATTTTCTCATAAGCCCTCCTCAAGAAAATTTTAGCCTTATAGCTCTCGATGGCATCACTAACCCACAAAATTTAGGCATGATTATTCGATCAGTTACTGCTAGCCCCTGTCATGGTATTTTACTTCCAAAAAAAGGGACGGCGGCTATCTCACCACTTGTGATCAAAGCTAGTGCCGGCACTTTATTCAAAAGCACATTGATTCACTGCGACAGTCTGGAACAGGCATTACCAAAACTAAAAGATATTGGTGCCGTCAGCTGTACGCTTTCATCCCATAGTAAGCAGGCGCTCAGTGAATTTAAGACTGAATCGCCCGTTGTTTATGTACTGGGAAATGAAACAGAAGGGGTATCAAGTAAAGTCAGTAAACTCTGTACAGAACATATCTGTATACCAATGAGCAACGGAGTGGAATCACTCAATGTCGCCGTCACTGCAGCACTCTTAGCTTTCAAAAATAAATAGCGCTTTTCAAAATACATAACATATTTCAAACTAGCACAATTAAGGCCCCAGAATTAAACACTGACTGACTTAACAGGTTTCCATAACGCACTAAACAAGATAGCTACCACTGCCGCCAGCATTGTCAAACTGCCCAGTGCAGCAATAGCAGGCAATACACCAATGGCTGTAATGGTATGACCACTTACCCAAGCACCTATAGGTGCGGCACCAAACAATGCCAGCTGATAAACAGAAACGACTCGAGCGCGATAGGGCTGGGGAGACTCTTCATGGGTCATTGAACGCCCCAACATCATTGCCACACCTGATGCGCTACCCCACAGAAGAACTAGAGTAAATAAAATCCATGCGCGAGGATGTGTGGCAATAGCAACCAAAAAGACTCCTCTCACCAATAAGCTAATAATCAACACTCTGCCGGGCTGGGTAAACCTACCAACAAAACGAATGATATAGACATTAGATAAAATCACGCCAAACATAAAACTAAACTGTATCCAGGCGAAAAATGCCGCGCCCTGCTGATATACCTCTCTGGTCAAAATTGGCATCGCAACCAAATAGAGCCCAAACCCCAAAAACCCTGTAGCTGCAACTACCATCATCAAATGGCGTAGCCGGAGATCCTCCCTAACGATGTTCAAACCCGCCGTCATATCCTTCCAGGTAGATTTTTTCCGTTCTCCATCGATATCTGAGACAGAACTCAAACATTGACGTAGCAACCATCCAGAACACAGTAAAAATACAATCTGAAGTATGATCAGGATATACAAACCGACCTGATCCATATAACCCGCAAGAATGATCCCAACACTTTGTGCTGAAAATTGAATAAAAGAGGCTTTGGCCACAGCCCGCTGCAACTGTGTGTCTACCACCTGGGATAACAGGCTCTCTCTCGCTGGCTGAATGAATGCCGTCACTGTGCCAAAACAAACACCAAATAAAAGCATCAAA